>JBDKHD010000106.1:0-2892 GCA_039797885.1 Pseudomonadota bacterium | reverse complement strand
GTAAGTGTGGTGCTCATAATTATGATAACGCCGCCAAGAATCGGCATCGCCAGCATTATCCCATTCAAACTTACGGCCATTGATATAAGGGTCATTCATAAAATCGTACTGGCCGTGCATCACATTATGACCAATTTCCATATTGTTTAAAATTTTGGCCACACCTAGAGCCAGCACGCCCGCCACCCACCACAGTGGATGCCAAAAGCCCAGCACTATGGCAATGCGCCCACCAATATCCAGGCTGCGCTCCAGCATAATAAGGCGGCGAATATAGCGCGCATCTTGCTCGCCTATCTGCGCGCGCTCTTTATCGGCAATCTGATTGATATCGGCTGCAAACTGCGCCAACACCTTGGCATCGGTTAATTTATTCATGGGTTTTCTCTTACAAATCGACAATTAAATCGGTGCGCGGCACGCTGACACAGAGCTGAATTTCTTCTGCGCCCGTGCCAGATTCTTTGCCCGTTAAGGTATTGAGTACCACGCCGCTTTCTTTACGGCATACGCATTGATGGCACACGCCCGCGCGGCAACCGCTTAGTGGATTTAGCCCCAGCTCTTCGGCGACAGTCAAAAGCGTTTTAGGCGCATCGGGATGCCACTGCGCGACGCGTTGCTGTTTTTTAAAGGACACCAGCGCACCCTTGGCGCCCAAGCGCGGAAAAGCCAAGGGCGCTGCGCCAAAGTATTCATAAAAAATCTGCTCGCCAGGCAAGCCTAAATGCGCTAAGGCATTGCGAGCCAAGCTCAGCATCGGGGATGGCCCACATAAATACGTAGCACGGGTGCGATAGTCGGGGCAATGCTGCGCAATCTGTTCCGCGCTTAAAAAGCCGTGCTCTTTATCGTTTAGCCAAGTGATTTTGGCCTTGGG
Source organism: Pseudomonadota bacterium (assembly GCA_039797885.1). GTDB lineage: Bacteria > Pseudomonadota > Gammaproteobacteria > Pseudomonadales > Oceanobacteraceae > Venatoribacter. The sequence continues at coordinate 2,012 of JBDKHD010000106.1, read as the reverse complement.
CAGGCGCGCCGCCAGTTGCGTAAGCTCGGCTTTGAACAGGTGGTGTTCGCTATCGCGTGCGCAATACAGCACATGCAAATCAGGGCTTTCTGCTTGGCTTGCCAGCTGCTGCAACATCGAGCGAAAAGGCGTAATGCCGCTGCCGCCTGCAATCCACAACAAGGGCTGCATTTTAGGAGGAAGCTGAAACAACCCTTGCGCAGGGCTTAGGCTGACATAGCCCAAAGCCTTTGAAAACTGCTCTTTAAGCCAGGGTGTGATCAAGCCTGTGGCCTGCACACGAATGCTCAGCTCGATCTTACCTGTGCGTTTAAAGTACGCAGGCGAAGATGAAATGCTGAAAGTGCGAGTTTGATAAGTGCCATCTTTAATGGCCGTTAACAATACATGCTGGCCTGCTTTAAAGCTTGGCCACAGGCGGCTGGGCTTGAGTACCAGCGTATAAACATCGGCAAATTCGGTACGCACTGCCAGCACTTTGGCGCGATAGGCATCGGCACGCCACATAGGCAGCACGGCTTGCACAAAGGGCTCGAAATAAGCCGAAAAAGACGGCAGTAAGGTTAGGCTGTTAGCCAGTTTTTGATTAAGCAGCATTGTCTTTTTTTAACCCACAAAAACACAGTAAGAAAACGCTGTGCTTTTTACGGTTAAACGGCAAGGCTGTCTAGCTCGGATTTTTCGGGCTGGTTTGCGTCCTGTTTTGATACATTTACACTCTTGAAAGATGTGAGTGATTACTACCAACAAAACGCCTGATAAATCAGAGAAAAACAAACCGATAAAAGAAAATAAAACAACAATAAAGCAAAATATTAAAAACTAATGAATTTTAGAAACAAATATTTTGGCAAAACCCAGCCTTTTATGGCTCTGTTGTAGCCCACTGTTTTAGCCACAACGCAGCAACAAAAAGGCATAAAAGAGGCATTAAAAAGCACCCCTAAGGGTGCTTTTTAACGGTCAACCAATCACTCTTAGTGGAATTGGTTAGAGGTGTTTTTCGCACCACCGGCTTTGAGAGCGTTATCACCAGAGAAGTATTCTTTGTGATCGTCGCCCAAGTCTGAACCAGACATGTTTTGGTGTTTCACGCAAGCGATACCTTGACGGATCTCTTTACGCTGTACGCCTTCGACATAGCCCAACATACCTGCTGCGCCAAAGTATTCTTTAGCCAAGTTGTCTACAGACAACGCAGTGGTGTGGTAGGTAGGCAGAGTGATCAAGTGATGGAAAATGTTCGCTTCACGAGAAGACTCGGCTTGGAAGCCCTTGATACGACGGTCGGCTTCAGCAGACAACTCGGTGTTGTCGTATTCAGCAGACATCAGCTTGTCGTAGTTGTAAGCAGAAACGTCTTTACCTTCGGCTTTCCAGCTGTCGAACACTTGCTTACGGAAGCTCAAGGTCCAGTTGAATGATGGAGAGTTGTTGTAAACCAGTTTGGCATTGGGGTGCACTTTACGCACATCGTCCATCATGCCTTTGATTTCATGCACGGTTGGGATAGCGGTTTCGATCCACAACAGGTCAGCGCCTGCATTGATAGCACCGATGCAGTCGAACACGCAGCGCTCATGGCCAGTGCCTTTGCGGAATTCGAACAAGCCTGAAGCCAAACGCTTAGGACGAACCAGCTTGCCGTTACGGCTAATCAGCACGTCGCCTTCTTTGGTGTCAGCAGCGGTCACTTCTTCAACGTCTAAGTAAGAGTTGTAGATGTCGCCTGCGTCGCCTTTTTCACGAACCACAGCGATTTGCTTGGTCAGGCCAGCACCTTCAGAGTCGGTACGAGCAACGATCACGCCGTCGTCAACACCCAATTCTAAGAAGGCATAACGCAGAGCGCGGATTTTTGAATGGAAATCCACATGGGGAACAGTCACTTTGCCGTCTTGGTGACCGCATTGTTTTTCGTCCGCTACTTGGTTTTCGATTTGCAGTGCGCAAGCACCGTTTTCGATCATGCGCTTAGCCAGAATGTAAGTGGCTTCTTCGTTACCGAAACC
>JBDKHD010000105.1:0-13454 GCA_039797885.1 Pseudomonadota bacterium | reverse complement strand
TTTCAATAATGCCATCGAACACAAATTGCACCGCCAAAGCACAGAGCAGCACACCCATTACCCGCGTAATGGCCTGCATCCCCGTCACACCCAGTAAGCGATTTAATTGCGACGCGAGCAGCAAACACAAAAGCGTGAAAATCATCACCACCGCTAACATACTGTAGATGGTTATCTGCTCTAAAATTTGGCCGTGCGCCTGTGTCATAAGCAAAATAACCGCGCTCATCGAACCTGGCCCTGCGATTAATGGCAACGCCAAAGGAAACACGGAAACATCATGCTTGCGCATGGCTTCTTCATCCTCTTCGACCGTGGTGGTGTTGGCCGTACCGCGCGCGAACACCATGTCCAGCCCCATCAACAGCAGCATAATGCCACCTGCGGTACGCAAAGCCGCCAAGGAAATGCCCAGCACTTCCAGCAGCCAGTTACCAATGGACGCAAACACAACCAAGACAACACTGGCCACCACCACACCGCGAATGGCCATGCGTCGCCTTTGTGCCGCACTGCTGTTTAAGGTGATGGCGGCATAAATCGCAGCCACGTCAATAGGGCTTACCGTTGCAAAAAGAGTGGCAAAAGCTAAAACCGCCGTCTCTCCCATGATGATTCCTTAATGCTCGTTGAATGCGCGCTAGTTTATCAGTTTTTTCTACAAAGCAAGACGAGAAAACTTTGTTACAATTCAAAAAAATATCGAGATTTTCTATGATTCCTGCTTGGCAGCTCATTGTTATTTTCTTGCTCTATGTTGCCAGCCTCTTTTTAGTGGCTTGGTTCGGTGACAAACGCGCTCAAGAACAGCGCCCCGTCCACAATAACGGCTGGGTTTACGCCCTGTCTTTGGGCGTGTACTGCACCTCTTGGACTTTTTACGGCGCGGTAGGGCAAGCAGCCAGCAGCGGTTGGCTATTTTTAGCCATCTATGTCGGGCCAATTTTATTCTTTTTATTTTTTTGGCGACTGCTGCATAAAATTATCCGTATCGCCAAAGAAAAACGCCTGACTTCCATTGCCGACTTTATCGGCACGCGCTATGGCAAGGATCACAGCCTCGCCATAGTGATTACGCTCGTAGCCTTGGTCAGTATCATTCCTTATGTGGCCTTGCAATTAAAAGCCATCGCTACCACCTTTGAACTAATCAGCACAACCTATCACGGCGAAAATTTAACGACGGAATTTTGGCAAGATACGGCATTTTATATCAGTGCCGCCATGGCAATTTTTGTGATTATCTTTGGTACTCGGGATATTGATGCCAGCGAACAGCATCCTGGGATGATGTTAGCCATTGCCTTTGAGTCTTTAATCAAACTCTCAGCCTTATTGATTTTAGGTTTTTGGGTAGTAAGCACTCTATACAGCTCCCCCGCCGATATTTTAGAGATTGCGCAAGCTCAGTTGCCCCAGCATGCTCTTTTAGATGGCCCTCTCATTTCGCTGGCCTTTGTCTTACAAACGCTTTTAGCGGGGCTTTCTTTATTGTGCCTACCTCGGCAATTTCAGGTTGCGGTGATTGAAAACGATCAAGCCAAGCACATTCACACCGCACGCTGGGTATTTCCACTTTATTTAATTTTAATGGTAATTTTTGTTGCGCCTATAGCCTTAAGCGGCCAGCTTTTTTTGCAGGATTTAAATCTGCCGCCTGACACCTATGTCATTAGCCTACCCCTGCATTTAGAACAAAATACGTTGTCGATTGTGGCCTTTATTGGTGGTGCCAGTGCCGCTACCAGTATGATTATTGTCGCGACCATTGCCATCAGCACTATGGTATCCAATGAACTGGTTCTGCCGATATTATTTCGTAAAAACTTAACTGAACTAGCGCAATCACAAACTATCCGAAGCTGGATTTTAGGCGTTAGGCGCGCTGTAATTTTAGCCATTATGCTTTGTGCCTATGGGTTCTATCGCAGCATTTCTAGCATCGATTCTTTGGCTATTTTAGGCCTTCTGTCTTTTGCCTTAGCGGCGCAATTTGCTCCTGCATTAATACTGGGTTTGTTCTGGCACAAAGCCAATAAACAAGGCGCGACAGCGGGTATTTTAGGCGGCGCATTGGCATGGTTTTTACTGCTGCTTTGGCCTTTCTTAACCGAAAATAACGCACCCAGCAGCTTACAAGGTACGGAAATTCTAGGATTATCTGTCGATGAGTTTAGTCTAGGCGTCTTGACCAGCCTCTGGGTAAATCTGTCTTTACTGGTGTTTTTTTCGCTCAGTAGCACAAGCAGTGTGCGCGAGCGTATGATCGCCAGTGATTTTATTCGCAACAAAAAAGCACCTGCCTCCACGCCACAATCTTTAGCCGTGCAATGCAGCGTCGAAGACGTGCGTTTGGTGCTGGAGCGAATTTTAGGTAAAGAGAAAACCTCAAAATTCTTTCAAGACTTTATGCAGCGCTTTGGCACTGTACAAGATAAAAATATCGCCGATCTCAACCTGTTAAAGCACAGCGAAAAACTTTTGGCCTCAGTGGTGGGCAGCTCCTCGGCACAAATTCTTTTCTCCACTTTTTTAGGCGGGGAAAGCCTGCACATTCAAGATTTGGTATCCGTTGCCAGCGACGCCAGCCATGCTTTTGATTTAAACCGAGAACAACTGCAAGCCGCCCTCGAAAACTTGCAACAGGGCGTCAGCGTAATTGATAAAAACTTAAATCTTGTCGCTTGGAATCAACGCTATATCGAGCTTCTAAACTATCCAAGTCGTTTTCTTTATGTTGGCCAAAGTGTCGCAGAAATTATTGAGTTTAATGCCAATCGTGGCTTTTGTGGTGAAGGCGATATAGCGGCTATGATCGCAAAACGCTTATTGCATTTGAAACACCAAAGCGCACACCAATTTGAACGCACCCTGCCCTCTGGAGTGGTTATTTTAATGCAAGGCCATCCTTTGCCCGATGACGGTTACATCACCAGTTTCACCGACATCAGTATGCATAAAAAAGCCGAGCAAGCGTTAAAAGCCGCTAACGTCAGCCTAGAGCAACGCGTGGAGGCCAGCAGCCAAGAATTATCTTATTTAACCGAGCGTTTAATCGAAGCCAATGCCAGCAAAACCCGTTTTTTAGCGGCTTCCGGCCACGATTTAATGCAGCCGTTAAATGCTGCCAAACTTTTTGCTTCCACCCTTTCACAACAAAACCTAACGGCCGAGCAACAACAGCTATTGCATTATTTAGAAGGCTCGCTGCAATCAGCCGAAGACGTGCTCTCTACTTTGGTTGAGATTTCTAAATTGGATGCCGATGCCATTGCGCCTGTTATTCAACCGCTGTTTTTACCCAGTGTATTAAAACCATTAAAAGATGAATTTACTGCACTAGCAGCGCAAAAGAATCTGCGCCTGCGCACACGCTATGGCGAAGATTGGGTGTTAGGTGATGCGCACTGGCTTAGACGCATTATTCAAAACTTATTGGCCAACGCCGTGCATTACTCTGAGCGCGGCGATATTTTATTGGCCTGCCGTCGCCGTGGCGCTTTTCTTTATGTTGAAGTATGGGACAGCGGCGTCGGCATCCCTAAAGACAAGCTCAAAGATATTTTTCAAGAATTTAAACGCTTGGATAATAAAAACAAAAACACGAAGGGTTTAGGCTTGGGTTTGGCTATCGTCGAACGCATGACAAAACGCTTGGGCTATCGCATTGAGCCGTGTTCGATACAGGGCAAAGGCAGCCGTTTTCGTTTGATTTTGCCTTTAACGCAAGCACAAGAACACAGCAGCACGCCAACGCTGCTTGCCAGTAGCAGCTCGGGTTTTAATGGCTTAAAAACACTGATTATGGATAACGACGCTAATGTGCTTAGGGCAATGAATACTTTGCTGCAAAGCTGGCAATGCCAAACCCACACTTGCCGCAATTTAGCCCAAGCGCTACACGCGCCTTTTCAGGCGCAGCTGGTGCTGGCGGATTATCAGCTCGATAACGATGAAAACGGCTTGGATGCGCTCATCGCTTTGCAAAAAGAATGGGGCAATACCATGGCGGGGATTTTAATCTCTGCCACGCCCAGCGCCCGTATTGAAGAAAAAGCCAAAGAATTGGGGTTTTATTTTTTAAGAAAACCGATAAAACCTGCGGCTTTGCGTGCGCTGCTACGCCGTATCAGCCGCACCTAAGGGCGAATTTTATAAGAGAATTTGTTCTGATGTTTTATCCAAATCCAAGCTCTGCACGGCTATCACCGCTTGCGTACGCGTGCGCACATCCAGCTTGCGAAAAATAGCGGTAACATGGGCTTTAATGGTGGCTTCACTGACGTCCAAATCGTAGGCAATTTGTTTATTCAGTAAGCCCTCACTCATCATGCCAAGCACGCGAAATTGCTGCGGCGTTAAGCTGGCAATGCGCTTGGCTAGGTCGAGTGCTTCTTGATTAGGGTGGTGTTGATGGCGCTGCGCCACGGCTGGCAAATAAATATCTCCATCTAAAACTTGGCTAATGGCTTTGGCAATCTCATCCAGTGAAGACGATTTAGGAATATATCCTGAGGCTTCATGGTCGATGGCTTGATGCATCACCTCCACTTCTTCGCAGGCCGAAACCACCACCACAGGAATGTGCGGAAAATGCGTTCGCAAATAAGCCAAACCTGAAAAACCATGCGCGCCTGGCATGTGCAAATCCAATAAAATTAAATCGGCATCACTGTGTTCTTCCACATGCTTTTGCAAATCTTGCAAAGACTCCGCTTGCTCAATTTTTGCTTGTGGCAGCAATTGTTTTACCGCTTGCTGCATAGCGGTACGAAACAAGGGATGGTCGTCGGCGATAATAATTTTATTGGCAAATTGCATAAGGTTCTCTGCCAGCTTTTCATAGCTGAGTGTCGAAGTTAAGCCTGCCATAATGGCTCCTCATACCAAGAATTGCAAAAAACCGATAAAGGCGGAAAGCCGCCCTTTCCTTTCCTGCTATTTACGATTTAAGCGATTATCAATTAAGGCATCGACCACCGAAGGGTCGGCCAGGGTGGATAAATCACCCAGCGCGTCTTGTTCGTTGGCGGCAATTTTGCGCAGAATGCGGCGCATAATTTTACCTGAACGGGTTTTGGGTAAATCGGCGGTTATTTGAATTAAATCGGGGGCGGCAATCGGGCCGATTTCATTACGCACCCAATCGCGCAGCTCTTTTTTAATGGCGTCGTTGCCCATGTCACCGCCTTTTAAGGTGACATAAACATAAATGCCTTGGCCTTTTAATTCATGGGGATAACCCACCACCGCCGCCTCGGCCACTTTCGGATGCGCTACCAGCGCGCTTTCGACTTCGGCTGTGCCCAAACGGTGGCCAGAGACGTTGATCACATCATCCACTCGACCTGTTATCCAGTAATAACCGTCTTCATCGCGACGTGCGCCATCGCCACTGAAATACTTGCCCGCAAAGGTCGAAAAATAGGCTTGCGCAAAACGCTCGTGGTCGCCGTACAAGGTGCGTGCTTGGCCTGGCCAGCTGGATAAAATCACCAAGTTGCCCTCGGTCGCCCCCGTTAAAATCTGGCCGTCGTTATCCACCAAGGCAGGCTGCACACCAAAGAAGGGGCGCGTGGCCGAGCCAGGTTTAGCGGCGGTAGCCCCTGGCAAAGGCGTAATCATGATGCCGCCTGTTTCTGTCTGCCACCAAGTGTCTACTATCGGGCAACGCTCCTCGCCAATGGTTTGGTAATACCAGCGCCAAGCCTCGGGGTTGATGGGTTCACCCACCGAGCCTAACAAACGCAAAGACTCGCGGTGCGTGCCTGCAACTGCGCGCGATCCTTCGGCCATCAATGCCCGAATGGCGGTGGGTGCGGTATATAAAATAGTGACCTTGTGCTTATCGACAATCTGCGAGAAACGATTGATATCGGGGTAATTGGGTACGCCTTCGCACATCAAGGTAATAGCCCCGTTGGCCAGTGGCCCATAAATAATGTAGCTGTGGCCTGTGACCCAACCGACATCGGCGGTGCACCAGTACACATCGCCCTCGTGATAATCAAACACATACTGATGCGTCATCGCGGCATAAACCAAATAGCCACCCGTGGTATGCACTACGCCTTTGGGCTTGCCCGTACTGCCTGAGGTGTAAAGCACAAAAAGCGGATCTTCGGCGTTCATTTCTGCGGCGGGGCATACGGGTGCAGCTTGCTGAATTAAATCGTGATACCACAGATCGCGGCCCTCCTGCCACGCCACCTTACCGCCTGTGCGCTGCACCACGATCACGGTTTCTAGGCTACGCACATTGGGCTTTTGCGCCGCTAAGTCGACGTTGGCTTTCAGCGGCACTTTGCGGCCACCGCGCACGCCTTCATCGGCGGTGATCAACACCTTGGCATTGGAGTCTTCGATACGGCTGGCCAAGGCATCGGGTGAGAAACCGCCAAAGACCACCGAATGCACCGCGCCAATACGCGCACAAGCAAGCATCGCCACCGCTGCCTCTGGAATCATCGGCATGTAAATACACACTATCTCGCCTTTGCGTACACCTTGCGCCTTGAGTGCATTGGCAAAACGACAAACTTCATCGTGCAATTCTTGGTAGCTGATATGGCGCTCAACGCTAGGCTCATCGCCCTCCCAAATAATGGCGGTTTGCTTGGCGCGCGCTGCCAAATGGCGGTCGAGGCAGTTGACGCTGGCGTTGAGTGTGCCGTCTTCAAACCATTTGATGCTGACAGGTTCGTTAAACGAGGCGTTGCGCACCTTAGTGAAAGGCTTGATCCAGTCGATGCGTTGTTGCGCTTCTTTGCGCCAAAAACCATCGGGGTCGGTAATGGATTGCTGATACAGCTGCTCGTAGCGCTTGGCATTGATCCAAGCATTTTTGGCAAACTCAGGCTTCACAGGAAACACTTTAACGTCGCTCATAACACTGTCCTCGCGGTTTTTATCGTTGTTTTTATCGTTATTTTACGTTGTAAGAGCCCAAGACTCAGGCGAACAGAGCTCCATACTGAGTAACTTGGTAGGGCTGCGGAATTAGACCATGGTCTAGCAAAGCAAAGGTTTAAGGCTAAGGATAGAACACCATTTAGGCCAACTGCTCATCCTAATTGACAAAGGTTTCTTGAATACGGCACCGACGCAAGCACAGGCTATAGTCAAAATCTCATCCACTTAGAGATTGCACGATGAAAAAAACCACTCTGCTTTTACTTGCCAGCCTGCCCTTAGCCGTGCAAGCCGCCAACACCGAATTTAGCTACAGCGGTTTTATTAAACTCGATGCCATGGTGTCGCAATACTCCGACGGCAACATTCCCAATCTGGTGTTTTATATTCCCAGTCAAACGCCCGTAGAAACCGCCACCAGCGACAGTATGATGCGCTTTGATGCCACCGCCAAAACCTCACGTTTAAACCTCAAAGCGCTGACCACCCTAGAGAGCGGCGAAAAAATTACGGGCGTCGTGGAGTTTGATTTCAACAACAACACAGGCAGCCCTCTTACCACCAACGGCGATGCCGCAGGTCTGCGCCATGCGTATTTGGAATACCAAGGGCTGACCTTGGGGCAAACTTGGTCCACCTTTATGAACCCCGCCGCTTTGCCTGAGTCCACCGACTTTATTGGCCCCTCTGAAGCCGCTGTTTTCGTCCGCCAAGCGCAAGTGCGCTATAGCACAGGAAGCTGGCAGTTTGCTGCCGAAAAAAGCGAAACCAGCCTAGGGGCAGCAGGGGCAGCAGCCACCACCGCTACCGCCAACATGCCCGACCTTGTTGCACGCTATAACCTTAAATCTGACAACCTCGACCTAAGCGCAGCGGCACTCTTGCGCAGCTTTGCCAAGCAATATGGCGACAGCACCAAAACCGATAAAAAAGGCTTGGGGCTGGGGCTAAACCTTGCAGGCACGCTAAAGATTGGCTCGGATGACTTAAAATTCAGCGCCACCTACGGCCAGATTGCACGCTATGTAGGTTTGGCGATGGCCGCCGATGCCATCCAGGATACCAAAGGCGACATACAGGGCACCAACGTCTTGGCCGCCTACTTGGCCTACCGCCATTTCTGGAACAACGCTTGGCGCAGCTCTTTGATTTATTCCATGCAGCAGGCCGACTACGATGACGATGCGGTGGCGACAGGTTTAAATGAAGACGCGCAAAGCCTACACCTGAACCTTATGTACTCCGCCACCAAAGAGCTGACTTTCGGCAGTGAGCTAAGCCATGCTCAGCTTGCAAAAGTCGGTGGTGCCAAGGGCGACTTCAACCGCCTGCAATTTAGCGCCAAATACGCCTTCTAAAAAACCTTGGGGCGAGCCTCTCGCCCCTGCTCTGGCCTTATTTCAACCTAAACAGCCTGAAGTTTTATCGCTACACTGGCGGCAAATTTTTGAGGCTAAGCCATGACCCCTATCGCAAAATTAATTCAAAGTAACGGCCAACCCCTTTTTGGCCAATTTCCTCAAGGTGTGCAGGAATTAAATTACAGGGATTACGACCTACGTACCGCCATGGATGAAAAGCGCAGTGATTGGGCAAAAAAATGGCGATTTAATCAATTTCAATTTATCAGTTTTAGTGCGCCCGATTTTATTGTGGGCTTGGCCATTGTCGATTTAAAACTGGTCAGCAATGCCTTTTTATACTGGTACGACACCCAAAGCGGGCAATTTGATGAATACAGTTTTTTACAACCCTTAGCCCGCCATACAGCCATTGCTCCTTTTCCCAATCAAGGTGCAAGCCATTTTCAAAAAGGAAAAAATCGCATTGAAATTCAAGCTAGTACCACGACTGGCGTACGTCTTGTTCGCGTTGATTTAGCCGATAAATTACAAATTCGCGCTAGCATCGATGAAAACAGCCATTACCACCCATTGTCGGTATGCACGCGCGCAGGCTACAGCGGCTGGGTATTTACCCAAAAAAGCGCCGCACGCAGCTGCGAGGGTCAGATTCGCATCGGCAACAACAATTACGATTTAAAACAAAGTGGTGCGTTGGCGGCGGTGGATTGGACGGGCGGCTTTATGCGCCGTGAAACTTTTTGGAATTGGGGCAGTCTGTCTTGCACATTAAATGATGGCCGCAGGCTAGGCTTTAATTTGGCCGCTGGAGTGAACGAAACAGGCTTTAGCGAAAACTGTCTGTGGCTGGATGATCGCCCCATCAAAATAGACATGATGGATTTTCGTTTTGATCGCTACCAAAAACATTTAGGTTGGCAGCTTAAATCCAACGACGGCATAGTGGATTTACACTTTACCCCCAAAGGCCAGCGCCAAGATAAAACCAATGCTTTTATTATTGCTTCCAACTTCACTCAGTATTTTGGGCAATACCGTGGTGAAATTCGCCTAGCGGATGAAACCCTTATTTTGGATGGGCAATGGGGTCTCACTGAAGACCACTATGCCAAGTGGTAAAAAAAATAAAATATTGGGCTACACTCATATTCCGCTTTTTTAGGATGGAGAAAACCATGAAACTCGTGAAATACGCTGCCCTAGTTAGCTTATTGGCTTTGAGCTTGCCGTCTTTTGCTTTAGTGATTTTGCAATACCATCACATAAGCACCAGTACACCGCCCTCCACCAGCACCAGCCCTGAAGATTTTCGCACTCATCTGAGTTTAATTGAGCAACAAGGTATGCAGGTTGTCGATTTAAAAACGGCGTTAAATAAACTAGAAAAAGGCGAAGCCGTGCCCGATAACGCCCTAGCCATCACCTTCGACGATGCCTATATTTCGATTTATCAAAATGCTTGGCCTCTGTTAAAAGACAAAGGCTGGCCTTTTACGATTTTTGTTAACCCAAATGTCGTGGACGCAGGCGGCAACGCCACCATCAGCTGGGAACAGCTCTTAGAAATGCAAAAAAATGGCGCAGCCATCGCCAACCACAGTCAAAGCCACGATTATTTAATTGAAAAGGTCACCGAAGAAAATAGCCATGCTTATTTAGATAAAGAAATTAACGGTGCAGAGGCGCGCATTAAAGAAAAACTCGGCGTAAGCCACAAACTGTTTGCCTACCCATATGGCGAATTTAATTTACCCATTATGGCTTGGCTTAAAACGCAGGGTTATAAAGCACTGGGGCAACATTCAGGCGCGGTGGGCACAAGCACATCTATGCAGCTGATTCCGCGCTATCCTGCAGGCGGCATTTACGCCAATCCCAATACCCTCAAAGCCAAGCTGCACACCTTGGCTTTTGCGTTAAGCGCCGAGAATATAATCGAGCCAACGCTTGGGCAAAGCAATCCGCCGCCCTTAACCCTAAACATTCCCTTAGTGGATTTTAAAGTGCAGCAAATTCAGTGTTACAGCGGCGCCGAAAATGCCATCCCCAGCAAAGCCGAATTGATGGGCGAAAATGTGGTATTGGAAACTCAAGCACGCAAAGCCATTATGACAGGACGTGAGCGTTATAACTGCACTGCGCCCAGCCTAAGTAAGCCAGGCTGGTATTATTGGTACTCGCAATATTGGATTAACCCCAAAGTTAAAAACCGTTAGCACATCGCGCCGCTGGCTAAGACGCGGCGCACCGTTTCTACCACCGCCTGCGTTTGGGCATCCACTTCAAGATTAATAGCATCACCGACTTGCACTTGGCCAAAGGTAGTGACATCGCGCGTTTCAGGAATTAAATACACAGCAAAACGATCATCCAGTAGTTCGGCAATGGTTAGACTACAGCCATTAAGCGCAATGAAACCTTTATCCAAAATAAAAGCCGCCAGTTCTGCGGGGCGCTCAAACCACACCACACGATTAAATTCGCTGTCTTCGATCGCCAGCACTTTCACCGTGCGCATGATATGACCGGAGAGCAAGTGCCCACCGATTTCATCGCCAATGCGCGCAGCGCGTTCCATGTTTACTATCGAACCTGGCTGCAAAGTGCCCAAGTTGGTCACTTTGAGAGTTTGGGCGATGGCGTCGAAAGAAACCTGCTTTCCTTCTATACTGCGCACCGTCAGGCAAGTGCCGTTAATCGCAACCGAAGCACCAAGCTGCAAGCCCTGACGCAGATGATCAGGAAAGTCAAAGTAAAAGCTCGCAAAATCGTTGTAGCGAACCAAACTTTGTACTGCCAACTTCGCCTGCACAATACCTGTAAACATAAAACACTCCTCAAACTAAAGGCCGAGCATTATGCACTATACTTGGGCCAAAGAGGAAAAGAGGTCGGAACCTGAGCATGAAAAAAACAGGGCTCATTTTATCAGGCGGTGGCGCACGGGCGGCCTATCAAGTTGGGGTTTTAAAAGCGATCAACCGTATTTTGCCCAAAGACAGCCCCATTCCCATTGATATTATTTCAGGCACTTCAGCGGGGGCGATTAACGGCGTAGCCTTAGCCACCTTTGCCGACAACTACCGTTTGGGCATTCGCCATCTAGAGCGCATCTGGGCAGGCTTTGAATGCGCACAGGTGTATCGCACCGATTTTTTGGGTGTGTCTGGCTCGCTTATGCGTTTAGTGCGTAGCCTAGTCGTTGGCCGACGTTTTAAAAACGATGCCGTATCGGTATTGGATAACGCCCCTCTACAAAAATTATTAAGCGAAGTCATTCATTTTGACCGTATTCAAAATAATATTGACGGTAATTTTTTGCATGCCTTGGCCATCAACTGCTCAGGCATCGACAGCGGCGAGTCCGTCAGTTTTTTTCAAGGTCATCACAGTCTCGAAAACTGGGCGCGCCCTCGACGCATCGGTGTGCGCTCACGTTTAACGCTCAGCCATCTGATGGCATCCTCCGCCATCCCTATGGTTTTTCCTGCGGTTAAAATCCATCGCGAATATTACGCCGATGGTGCGGTACGCCAGCTCGCTCCTGTAAGCCCTGCACTGCATTTAGGCGCAGAAAAGGTCTTGGTCATTGGCGTCAGCGATCGCCCAAATAGCAACAGCAATAGAAGAGAAAGCACCAGCCCCATTTACCCTTCACCTGCGCGGGTGATGGGGCACATGCTCAATGCCGCTTTTATCGACAGCCTAGAGGCCGATGTCGAACGCTTGCGCCGCATTAATCGCACCTTGGATCGCATCCCTGAATCGGTGCAACGCAAAGAAAAAATGGAGCTGAAAAAAATTCAGATTTTGGATATCGCCCCCAGCATGTCGCTGGATGCACTGGCAGGCCAGCACGCCGAAGAAATGCCCAAAGCGCTCAAGCTGGCTTTAGGTGGCAGCGGCAATGCCAGCCATTCAGGCTCAGGCTTACTGAGCTATTTGCTCTTTAGCAAAGGCTATTGCCGTGCGCTCATTGAACTGGGCTACCACGATGCCATTACCCGCAGCGATGAATTGCTGGAGTTTTTTCGCCAAGAAACCGAAGTAACGCAAGAACAAAGCTCCTTAGCCTCCAACGAATAGCCCTCTTTCCCTAACACCACGGCCGCGCCCTGTGCTTGGCCTCTACGCCGTGCCTTGCCGAAACTGCGCTGGCGGTGCTTTACCGAAACAACGCTTGCTGTGCCTTGCAGTGGGTATCACCTTCCGAAACACGCCGTGAACCCATCCTTGGGGGCTCGGATGCGGCATCCATGCCGCATACGGTTTCTTCAGGTGATCCCCACTGCGCACGCAAGCTTGGCTTAGCTCGAAACGCCTTGCTCGTTGCGGCTTTGCACGCTTTGCTCCTTGGGCTGCATACATCGCAGCGGCGGCCTTCGTAGGACTTCAAGCCGTTTTGGCGCGGCGTTTCGGTGCACAAGGAGCAGGACGTAGATTGCCTGGCCGCTTCTTGTTCCCGACAAGCGCGGCATTCACCCCGTCCTGGGGATCGATGGCAATCTCCGAGCCCCCAGGGACGGGTTCACGGCGTGCCTGCGAGTTGTGTACCGAAAGGTAGCCGCACAGCCAAAGCGGCTAAACAGCGGTGTGCAAGGCGGCGCTTTTACGCGTGTCGAATGTAATAGCAGTGATGGATATTTTGCCTGCGCGCATAATCCATCGGGATGGATTTTGCGGTGCGATCTTCAATAGCAAAATCCTTAAGTGCCTCTTCATCCAAAGTAAAATTGCGCAAATTATTCGAGAAAATAAGCACGCCATTTTTCTTTAATAAGCGCATTGCCTGCTGAATAAGCTCGACATGGTCGCGCTGAATATCTAGCACGCCTTCCATGCGTTTGGAATTGGAAAAGGTGGGCGGATCCATAAAGATCACATCGTAGCTGGTACTCGCTTCTTTCAGCCAAGCTACGCAGTCTTCTTGCAGAAATTGATGTTCGTCCAAAGTTAAATGATTTAAACGAAAATTATCTCTCGCCCAATTTAAATAAGTGCGCGACATATCCACGCTGGTGCATTTTGCCCCTGCGGCAGCCGCATGAACACTGGCTGTACCCGTGTAGCAAAACAAATTCAAAAAGCGCTTATTGGCTGCCAGTTTGGCAATTTCTAAACGTATTGGCCTGTGGTCTAAAAATAAACCTGTATCCAAATAATCGGTCAGGTTCACAT
>JBDKHD010000104.1:0-18780 GCA_039797885.1 Pseudomonadota bacterium | reverse complement strand
CCCGGGGTGATTTTGTCGCAGTTGGAAATGCACACCAGTGCATCGGCGCAGTGCGCGTTCACCATGTATTCCACCGAGTCGGCAATCAGCTCGCGCGAGGGCAGGCTGTAAAGCATACCGTCGTGACCCATGGCGATGCCGTCGTCCACGGCGATGGTGTTGAATTCTTTGGCCACGCCACCGGCTTTTTCGATTTCACGCGCCACCAGTTGCCCCATGTCTTTTAAATGCACATGGCCTGGCACGAACTGGGTAAAGGAGTTGGCGATGGCGATAATGGGCTTTTGAAAGTCGGCGTCTTGCATGCCAGTGGCACGCCACAGGGCGCGCGCACCCGCCATATTGCGGCCAGCGGTGGAGGTTTTGGAACGATACACAGGCATGATAATTCTCACCAAACGGATGGGGTTTTAGAAAGGGCGGCATTGTAGCAAGCGATAAGGCGCTTGCGTAGGGCGTTGCCTTCTTTGTGGCTAGTTTGAGCGGTGAATTATCCCCGCTTCCTGTGCATAACTTTTTGGATAACTTCTGCGTAAGCGTGCGCAAGCGGTAAAGGGTGGGAGTTTGGCGCGGCTGTGGTTTTTTTAAGCAAAAACGGCAAGCCAGAATTGGCGTGGCTTTAAGGTCTGATTTATAAAATAAATCAGTGGCTTGGCGCGCTTTGTTGTGGTATCGCTCGAAAAAGATCAGCTAACTTATTCTGTGGATAACTTTGTGAGTGTTTTGTTGGTGAGCTGTGCGTACAGCCTTCTTGGCTGCGCACTGGGGTTTGTATTTCGCAGGCCTTGAGCTTATAACAGTGGCTTTTTCAGGCTTCAGGATCACCCTATGCGTACTTACTATCCTCCCATCGAACCTTACGAAACGGGCTTTTTAGAGGTGGGTGATGGACATCGTATTTACTGGGAGCGCTCTGGCACTAAAGGCGCTAAGCCTGCGGTGTTTTTGCATGGCGGCCCAGGTGGTGGTTTGCACAAAGAATACCGCCAAGCCTTTCACCCTGAGCACTACGATGTGTTGCTCTTCGATCAGCGCGGCTGCGGCCAGTCCACTCCTCATGCTGAGCTTCACGCCAACACCACTTGGGATTTGGTCGCCGATATTGAGCGTTTACGCCAGTTATGCGGCCATGAAAAATGGCTGGTGTGCGGCGGCTCGTGGGGCTCGACCTTGGCGCTGGCTTACGCACAAAGCTACCCAGATTCTGTGAGTGAGCTGGTGCTGCGCGGTATCTTTTTAACCACTCAAGCCGATATCGACTGGTTCTACCAATATGGCGTCTCGGAAATGCACCCCGACCGCTGGCAAGGCTTTTTAGCCCCCATTCCCGAAGCCGAGCGCGGTAACTTGGTGCAGGCGTATCACAAAAGACTAACGGGCACGGATAAGACCGAGCAGCTGGCCTGCGCCAAGGCCTGGAGCCAATGGGAAGGCGCAACCGCCAACCTCATTGCCCGCCCAGAGAGCATCGACAGCTTTGGCGAAGACCATTTCGCCATTGCCTTTGCTCGCATCGAAAACCATTTCTTTGTGAATCACTGCTGGCTTGAAGAAAACCAACTGCTGCGCGATGCCCACAAATTGCACGGCATCCAAGGCGTGATAGTGCATGGTCGCTACGACATGCCTTGCCCGCTGCGCAATGCATGGCAGCTGGCACAAGCCTGGCCTGATGCCACGCTTAAAATTATTGAAGCCGCAGGCCATTCAATGAGCGAGCCTGCGATTTTAAGCGGCATGATCGAGGCGCTGGATGGGTTTTCCGAGGTGGTGCATTAGCGGGAAAAGAGCCTTTGTTTGTCTATGTCGTGGCATTTGTCATACAATAGATATCAAAATTCAGACAAATAGGTGTTCTATGAGTACGGAAATGCTTAGCACGCGCATCGACTTGCCCACCAAGCAAGCCTTTACTCAGATCTGTGATAGTTTGGGTATCAGCCCTTCACAAGCCTTAAAGCTTTTTGCCAAAGCAGTAGTGAACTACGGCGGTATTCCCTTTGAATTGCGTACGCCGCAGCCCAATGCAACGACCGTTGCAGCCATGAAAGAGCTGCTGGATGGCAAAGGCCAAAGGGTTGAAACGGTTGAGGAATTATTGGCGCAAGTAGCAGAAAACAAGGCCAATTATGTTGCGGATTGAGTTTGGTGGCGCTTTTAAAAAGGATTTTAAAAAAGCCACCAAACTTCCCATCACTGAAATTGTTGAAATTGGTCACGTTATTAAGAAATTACAGCTGCAAGAACCTCTAGCCGCCAAATACTCAGACCATGATTTAATTGGAAATTGGCTAGGCTTTCGCGATTGTCATATCAAACCCGATCTTGTGCTTATTTATAAAATCCAAGGTGAAAGCTTGCTCCTCGCCCGTATTGGCTCTCACGGTGAATTATTTTAATTATCGAAGCTCAATAAGCGAACCTGCGATTTTAAGCGCCATGATCGAGGCGCTGAATGGCTTTGTGGGTTTGTAGTTTTGTAGAGAGAAATAAAGAGGGAAATCCATTTTGAACTGGCTGTATTTAGCGCTGGCCATTTTTTCCGAAATAGTAGCGACATCATTTTTAAAACCCGCAGCAGGCTTTACCAAGCTTTGGCCATCGCTGGTGGTGATACTGGGCTACGGGCTGGCGTTTTTCTTTTTATCACTGACGCTGCGCAGCATTCCTGTGGGCGTCGCTTACGCCATCTGGTCGGGTGTGGGTATCGCGGCCATCAGCTTAATAGTGGCGGGCGTGGTGGTGCTGAATGTGTTTTCCAAGGCGGCGCATTAGTGACGACGCGGATTGATTCCTAAAAACACCACTGGCTTTCACATGGAATGCCATCACCATCGCCGTCCATTTTGGTGTTGGGGCAGTTTTGAATAAAAAAGGTCGCCTCTGCACAAGAGGTCATCTGAGCACAGTGCTGCCGCCCGTCGCAGGAAAAACGAGTCGTGACGGTATTTGTTGTTTCTGAAAAAGTGACGGTATTTTCTACTTCTGAAAAAGAGACAGGTGTTTCTTTAAATGCGAAATTGGGCAGATAGGTGGATGGGAAAGAATTTATAAAATAGCGTGAAGCGGTAAAAATAATGGCCGAAATTAAAATTAGGCTAATAACCCAATCAAAAGCCCCGTGACGTTTTTTTCGAGTATGTATTCTCGCAGGTTTAGATTCTTCTACTTGGATTTTTTGGCTAGATAAGGGGCGAGTAACATCAACCGCTTTTTCTTTTCCCTTACTATCTATCACAATATGAAACCAAAATATCTCATTTAATTCGGGGCGGATTTCGCTGTTGGCTATTTCTGATATATGAATGAAAACTTCTTTGCCATCTTCGGTTTTAATAAAACCAAACCCACGGCTGTCGTTCCATTTGATCAAAGTTCCTTTTTGTTTCATAGAAAACCCAATTTAATCATTAATGAGATTATTTTATCTGATTTTTTTATCAATATCGAGGTCTGAAGTTGGGCTTCGTCTTAGCTTGGCTATGGCTGGCTAAATAGCCATAGCCTTACGGTCTTAGAAAATAATAATTTTGGCATGAGCCCTCCGTGAGCGTGCGTGGAAAAATCAAGATAAAAAATTAAATATCAAAGGCTTTTAAGATCGGGCATGGCCCCTTATTTGTGTGACAACATTGCAGGCTTAGTTTCGCTAGGGAGTCGCGTGCTTGTTGCAGCTCCGCTATTTTTATATCTAAAGCGATTAACCGCGCTTGTGCCATTTCGTTGGCGCGCGAGTGGTCGTGGCTGACATCCAAATGCAGCAGCTCTTTTATTTCATCTAAGGTAAAACCTGCCGCTTGTGCTTTTTTAATAAATTTTAAACGGCGCAGGTCGTCCTCGCTGTAATGACGTGTGCTGCCTTGGCGCGCAGGAACGGGCAATAGCGTTTTTCGCTGATAAAAACGTACGGTTTCGACACCGACGCCGCCTGCTTGGGCAAACTGGCTGATGGTAAACATAGCTCTTGACTCTGTACTTGGGTACGGGGTTTATAGTGCCGTTAAAACAGCGCTCTGGCAATCCGCTGGAGTCTAAGGAGGCAATCATGACCAAGAAAGTAAAAATTCAGCTGCCTATTGCGGGCATGGCCTGTGCGTCCTGCGTCGCAAAAGCAGAAAGAACTTTAAATCAAATAGAAGGCGTCCATGCCAAAGTGAATTTGGCGGCGGCCAAAGCCGAGGTCGAGGTGCCAGAAGGTTTTGCGGCGCAACAATTAAAAGAGGCGCTGGAGAAATTAAAGTACGCCACCGCTATCGATCGTTTTGAACTCAGTATCGTCGGGATGCACTGTGCCTCTTGCGTGACTAAAGTGGAAAAAGCCTTGAGAGCTGTGCCTGGCGTGTTGGAAGCTCGCGTGAATTTGGCTAATGAAAAAGCCTATATTGAGGCCTTGGCGGGTAATTTGTCTGCGGTGGATTTGATTCAGGTGGTTAACGCCAGTGGTTATCAGGCGCAGGCAGGCAGTAGCAATTTAGCTGATGAAAAGGCCCGTAAACAAAAAGAACTAAAACAGCTTAAAAAAGATTTATGGCTGTCCGCCATTTTAATCTTGCCTGTGGTGGTGCTTGGCATGGGGGAGCACTTAGGGCTTGGCCATGAAATTGCACATCGTCTTGGGCATTTTTACAGTGGGCTGATTCAATTTATTTTTACCAGCGCCGTGCTTTTTGGCCCGGGCTGGCGCTTTATAAAAGTCGGCGTGCCCGCCTTGTGGCGCAAAAGCCCAGATATGAATTCACTGGTGGCGTTGGGCAGTGGAGCTGCATGGCTTTTCTCGACACTGGTAGTTTTTGCCAGCGCTATTTTACCAGAGCAGGCGCGGCATTATTATTTTGAAGCCGCTGCGGTCATAGTGACGCTTATTTTATTTGGGCGTTTATTAGAGGCGCGAGCCAAAGGCCAAACCGGTGAGGCGGTACAAAAATTATTAAGCCTGCAAGAAAAAACCGCGCGTAAATTCGTTGGCGACGAAACCGTCGAAACCGCTATCGAAGATTTGCAAGTGGGTGATCAGATTATCGTGCGCCCAGGTGAGCGCATTGCCTTGGATGGCGTGGTGGTGGCGGGCAGCTCATTGGTGGATGAATCCATGCTCACGGGTGAGCCATTGGCAGTGGCCAAAAAACCTCAAGATAATGTCACAGGCGGCACGCTTAATAATTCCGGTGCGCTGACTGTGTGTATTACTCATGTCGGTAAAGAAACGTGCCTTGCGCAAATTATTGCCTTGGTCGAGCAAGCGCAGGCGGCCAAATTACCCATTCAAACCGTGCTGGATCAGGTGACCAGGGTGTTTGTGCCCATGGTCATGCTGGCAGCTTTTTTAACCTTTGTTATTTGGTTTATTTTTGGTGGCGATCAAGCATTGAGCATGGCGCTTATCAATGCCGTCGCGGTGCTGATTATCGCTTGCCCTTGTGCCATGGGACTGGCTACGCCCACCTCTATTATGGTGGGCACGGGGCGCGCGGCGGAAATGGGTGTGCTCTTTCATAAAGGCGATGCGCTACAAACATTAAATCAATGCCAAATTGTGGCCTTTGATAAAACGGGCACACTGACAGAAGGCAAACCAACGCTTACCGATATTATTGCGCTTTCTGATCGCAGCGAAAAAGAATTGCTCACTTTGGCCGCCAGTGCCGAGCAAGGCTCGGAGCATTCGCTGGCTACGGCGCTGTTGCAAGCGGCTGCTAATCAGGGCTTGGCGTTGTTGCCGTTGGAAGATTTTATTGCGGTAGCAGGCAAAGGCGTGCAGGCGAAAATAAATGGGCAGTGGTTGGCGCTCGGTGGCGATGCGCTACTTAGTGAATTAGGCGGTGCGAATGAAAATATAGCAGCGCAGGCGCAAGCTTTGGCCGAGCAAGGCAAAACGCGGTTGTTTTTGTTTATCGAGCGCAAGCCTGTCGCCATTTTTGCAATCATGGATAAATTACGCGACAGCGCCGAAAAAACCATTACTCAGCTGCATGCTAGAGGGTTAAAAACCGCTCTGATTTCGGGCGACAATGAGCAAACCGCGCGTGCCATTGCGCGTGCTTTAAAAATGGATTTGGTTTTTGGTGGCGTGTTGCCAGAAGGCAAAGTCGAAAAAATTAATGAGCTACGCCAGCAGTTTGGTACGCTGGCTTTTGTTGGCGATGGTATTAACGATGCCCCCGCTTTGGCCAAAGCCGATATTGGCATGGCGATGGGCAGCGGAACCGATATCGCCATGGAGGCCGCAGATGTGGTGCTGATGAATACGCAGCTGACTTCGGTGGTAAAGGCCTTGGATGTCAGTGCCGCGACGTTGCGTAATATTAAACAAAACTTATTCTGGGCTTTTGCTTATAACATTGTTTTAATTCCCGTGGCGGCGGGCGCGCTCTACCCTCTTTGGGGTGTTCTGCTCTCGCCCATGCTGGCCTCGGGTGCGATGGCGCTGTCCAGTGTTTTTGTGGTGAGTAATGCGTTACGGCTAAAAAATTTAAAATGATTTTCTAATGGGTGTTTTAGGAGAAAAGGATGATACGGGTTTGCTGGGTATTCAATCAGGAGCTACAACAAGGCGGCGAGGAGCTGATTGCTCATTGGCAAAATCTCGGCGGCTATTTGTGGGTGGATATTTCCAGTGAAAAGGACGAAATTGAAACACGTATTTTAACTCAGCTCGGCTGTCATCATTTTGCCATCAACGACGTACAGCGCCCCAATCACCCGCCAAAATTAGAGCATTTTGATGCGTACAGCTTTGTGCTGTATCGCCATATTTTAGGGATAAATACCGATTTAGAATTGACTATGCACAACGTTGGTCTGTTCTTTAATGACCATATGCTGATCAGCGTCCACGACATGGCTTTTATTGATGCGGAGCTAATGGCAAAGCGGCAAAATTTTTTGGAGTTGCTGCATAATCCTGTGGAGCTAATGTGTGCGCTGGTACGCCAATCGGCCATTGAGCAGTTGGATATGCTCTCAGACTTAGAGGAAAGGATTTCCGATATCGAAGATCGTATGACCCATCACGGCACGGACTCTCTATTGGAGGAGGTGCTGGGATATCGCGGCTTTTTGCGCAGGCTAAAACGGGTCTTTGATTACCATGAAAAGATATTTTCTCAGTTAGCAAAAGAGCCGCAATTTTTAACCAAGAAAAATAAAAATAGTCAGCACGCCATCCGCGATGTATACGATAAATTCGAGCGCTTATTAAACTGGGTTAGTTTGTATTACGACCTCTGCGGTGATTTATCCGACGCTTATTTATCAGTTTCCACTCATCAGTTGAATCGCACCATGCAGGTGCTCACCGTTATTACAGCTATTTTTATTCCGCTAAGCTTTGTAGCGGGGCTTTATGGGATGAACTTCTCATACATGCCAGAGCTGGAGTGGCGTTACGGTTATTTTTTCGTACTAACATTTATGCTGGTTTTGGCTTTGGGTCTGCTTGGGTTATTCAAATATAAGAAATGGCTTTAAAACTTCTGTCATAAAACTGTCATTAAAGCTTCACTACTTTGTAATAATTCTTTTGCATACTGAACCTGTCAAATCAACGAGGACATAGTATGCAAAGAAGTAAATTGACAAAGGCCATTCTGTTATTAAGTTTATTCGGCGGAAACGCTGTTGTGGCTGAGGGTCAACCCGATTTTTATGGACAGTTTAATCTAGGCCTGTTGGACGCAAAAAATGCCGCAGGGGAGCGTTTGTGGCAAGTCGAAAACCAAGCTTCACGCTTGGGTGTAAAAGGCGAACAAGAATTAGATAACGCCCTAAAGCTCATTTATCAATACGAAGTAGGTGTTAATCCTGCGGATAATGCCAAGCCTATTTTGAGCCAGCGCAATGCCTTTATTGGTGTGAAGGGCGCATACGGGCAGATCATTATGGGCAACTTTGATACTCCGCTGAAATTAGCCCAGGCCAAGGTTGATTTGTTTAATGACACCGCCTTGGATATGACGGCTTTCTTGGCAGGCGAAGTACGCCATAATCAAAGTGTGCAGTACAGCACGCCTAAATTATTTGAAGCTTTAACCGCCCATGTGGACTGGATGCCCAAAGAGAAAAAGGCACAAAAAGAAGGCCTCTCTGCATCGCTGGAATATCAAAGTTCGCTGCTGACGTTAGCCTTGGCTGTGGATAATCAGGTCGCAGGTGATGGCGGTGTGGTGACAGGCAAAGCCGACCCTTTGAATTCGGTACGCGCCGTCTTAACCGTAAAACCGCTGTCTTCTTTGCAGCTGGGTTTGCTGGCACAAAACAGCCAGGGTATCGATCAGGATAAAAGCGAAGAAACTAATTGGTTGGCTAGCGCTCAGTGGACCATTGATAAGTTGGCTCTAAAAGCGCAGTTTGGCCAAGGTCTGGCCGATAAAACCAAGACGGGTGCGAAAACCGACGCCGGCATCAGTCAAGCCGTACTGGGTGTGGATTACATTTTGGGTAAAAACACCACCACCTATGTATACAGCGGCATCACGCGTTACGAAGATGGTGCAGGCGGTACGGTAGCCGGAAAAAGCCGTGAAGAATCTACGACGGGCTTTGGTTTGAAGTACAAGTTTTAAGAAAGACGGGGCGGTGTTACTTGGCCGCCACTTGTCATATTCATGTCATATTCGACTGTTAGAGTGTGACCCAGTTATCTAAGAGAGAACCGATTATGAAAATGCAAAAACTGTTGGTCGCGAGTTTGTTCTGTGTGGGTGCGCAGCTTGCCAGTGCGCAGCAGGTTAACGGCGCAGGCTCTTCCTTTATCTTCCCCGTGCTGTCCAAATGGGCAGGCACTTATCAGCAAGAAACCAAAGAGCAGATTAATTATCAATCTATCGGCTCTGGCGGTGGTATTCGCCAAATTATTCAAGGGACAGTGGATTTTGCTGCAACCGATGCGCCGTTAACTGCGCAAGAATTAAAAGAAAATAATTTGGTGCAGTTTCCAGTGATAGTGGGCGGCGTCATCCCAACCCATAACATAAAAGGTATTAAACCGAATGAGCTGCGTTTGGATGGCGAAACCTTGGCACAAGTTTTTGCGGCAAAAATCACCTTTTGGGATGACGCGCGCATTAAAACATTGAATCCAGGCTTAGCTTTACCGCACAAAGCCATTACTGTGGTGCATCGCGCTGACGGCTCTGGCTCTACTTGGATGTTGACCAATTATTTGAGCAAAGTCAGTAATGACTGGGCCAAAGAAATTGGCAGCGATAAATCGGTAAAATGGCCTAAAGGTGTGGGTGCCAAGGGCAACGAAGGCGTGGCCAATTACATCAAGCGTATTGATGGCTCGATCGGCTATGTCGAGCTGGCTTATGTGCTGCACAATAATATGAGCTCGGTAAGCCTGAAAAACGCAGCGGGTAATTTTGTTAGTCCAACGCTGGATAATTTAAAAGCCGCAGCGGGCAACGCTGATTGGGCGGGCACAGAAGGCATGGCGGTGGTCTTAACCAATCAGCCAGGCGCTACGAGCTGGCCTATCACGGGTGCAACCTTTGGTTTGATGCGCCTGAAAAATACGGCGGATGTAAACGCTAAAATCAAAACCTTTTTCAGCTGGAGTTGGCGTCAAGGGGCACAACAAGCTGTTGATCTAGCCTACGTTCCACTGCCCTTAAATGTTGTTGAGAAAATTGAAAGCAATTGGAAATCTCAATGAAATTCAATGAGTTTAAACAAAATGCGGCGAATTCTCGCCGCATGGGTGATGTGATCTTCCAGGCCGTAACCAAGGCCTGTGCATTATTTTTACTGGTGCTGGTTTTTGCCATCGGCTGGCAGTTGGTAGTTTCGGCCATGCCTGCTATCAAAGCCTTCGGCTGGGATTTTTTGCTTAATGAAAGCTGGGATCCTGTGATGGGCGAGTTTGGCGCTGCGGCGTCCATTTGGGGCACTGTTGTTTCTTCCTTAATCGCACTGATTATCGCCGTGCCCGTGAGCCTTGGTGTGGCGATTTTTTTAACACAAATTGCTCCCAATTTTATGCGCCGCCCAGTGGGAATTGCAGTGGAATTACTGGCGGCCATTCCCAGTATTATTTACGGCTTCTGGGGGCTTTTTGTGCTTACCCCTTGGCTTGCTGAATATGTGCAGCCGTGGATTTATGAAGCCTTTGGAAATTGGCCTGTGGTCGGCGTGCTTTTTCAAGGGCCACCTATGGGCATCGGTCTTTTTAGTGCGGGCTTGGTGCTTTCTATTATGGTCATTCCTTTTATGGCCTCCATTTTAATTGATTTATTTAATACTGTGCCGACGCAATTAAAAGAAGCCAGTTACGGCTTAGGCTCTACCCGTTTTGAAATGATTTCCAAAGTGGTGATTCCTTACGCTCGCGTGGGTATTGTTGGTAGTTTTATGCTCGGTCTTGGACGTGCCTTGGGTGAAACCATGGCGGTCACCTTTGTGATTGGTAATGCGCATATTCTTTCGCCTTCTATTTTTGAACCAGGCACCACCATCGCCTCGACCTTAGCCAATGAATTTAGCGAAGCCAGCGGCGGGCTTTATGTTTCTTCGCTGTTGTATTTGGGTTTGGTGTTGTTTTTATTAACCTTTGTGGTGCTGATTTGTGCGCGCCTGATGTTGTGGCGTTTGACCTATCAAGCAGGAGGTAAGCGCTAAATGCAATGGCATTATTTAAAGCGTCGAATTGTTAATTTTATCGGCATCGCTCTGACCTTAATTGCGACGGCATTCACTTTATTTTGGTTGGTGTGGATTTTAACCACTTTAATTGGCAAGGGCTGGCAAGCATTGGATTTTTCCATGCTGGTGCAAGACACGCCACCACCTGGTGAAATTGGCGGTTTAAGAAACGCGCTGGTGGGCAGCATTATGATGTGCTTGGCGGGCGTAGCTATCGGCGCACCCATAGGCGTGTTAGCGGCTACTTGGCTGGCTGAATACGGCCGAGGCACTAAATTGGCCGCTATTATTCGCTTTGTAAACGACGTTTTGCTCAGTGCGCCTTCCATTATTATTGGTATTTTCGTGTACGCCTTAATTGTGCTGAAAACCGGTGGGTTTTCAGGCTGGGCAGGTGCGTTGGCGCTGGGCATTATTTTAATTCCCGTGGTGGTGCGCACCAGTGAAGACATGCTGCTTCTTGTGCCTGACACATTGCGTGAAGCGGCCGCTGCACTCGGCGCACAGCGTTGGCGCTTGATTGTGAGCGTGGTCTATCGTGCGGCGATGCGCGGCATGATAACGGGTATTTTATTGGGCTTTGCTCGCATCAGTGGCGAAACCGCGCCGCTCTTGTTCACCGCGTTAAATAATCAATTCTTCAGCATGGATATGAGCAATGTTTTAGCCAACTTACCCATGATGATTTTCCAATACGCCATGAGCCCCTATGAAAGCTGGCAAACGCTGGCATGGGCGGGCGCTTTGCTGATAACGCTCAGTATTTTAGCGATCAACCTCAGTTTGCGCTTATTTTGGCGCGACGCAAAAAAAGGCCATTAATTATGTTAAGTATTGCAACGAATCCTGTGGTAAATACCGAGGAAAAAATTAAGTTAAAAACCGAAGGTTTGAATTTTTATTATGGAAAATATCAGGCTTTACACAATATCAATTTAGAGCTGGCGGAAAATCGTGTAACGGCTTTCATTGGTGCGTCGGGCTGTGGTAAGTCTACTTTGCTGCGCACTTTTAACCGTATTTACAATCTGTACCCAGAGCAGCGCCCAGAAGGGAAAATATTTTTGGATGGCCGTGATATTTTGGATAAAAAACAGGATATAAACCGCCTGCGCGCCAAAATCGGTATGGTATTTCAAAAACCTACGCCTTTTCCCATGAGTATTTTTGATAACGTCGCCTATGGTGTGCGCCTGTATGAAAAACTGCCACGCGGAAAGCTGGAAGTGCGCGTTGAAGAGGCTCTGCAAAAAGCCGCATTGTG
Source organism: Pseudomonadota bacterium (assembly GCA_039797885.1). Lineage (GTDB taxonomy): Bacteria > Pseudomonadota > Gammaproteobacteria > Pseudomonadales > Oceanobacteraceae > Venatoribacter. Next base: position 6,875 of record JBDKHD010000104.1, on the reverse strand, counting down.
GGATGAAGTGAAAGACAAATTAAAACAATCGGGTGCGCAATTATCGGGCGGTCAGCAACAGCGTTTGTGTATTGCACGCGCCTTAGCGGTCGAACCTGAAGTGTTGCTTTTGGATGAGCCAACCAGTGCGCTCGACCCCATTTCTACCGCGCGAATTGAAGAGCTGATTGATGAATTAAAAGGACGTTTAACCATTTTAATTGTCACACACAATATGCAACAAGCGGCGCGTATTTCTGATACTACGGTGTTTATGCACCAAGGACGAGTGGTAGAAAAAGCCGCTACCGAGCAGCTCTTTACCAACCCGCACCACAAACAAACCGAAGATTACATTACGGGCCGTTACGGCTAAGGTAAGGCTATGACAGAAGAATTAAAATTACATATTTCCAAACGCTTTAATCGTGATTTGGCCGAACTGGTCAATCAGCTTTTGCAAATGGGTGGCGTGGTTGAGCAGCAATTAAAGGCCGCGATTGATGCTTTGCTCAATGCCGATTCGGGCTTGGCACAGCAAGCCAAAGAGCTGGAAGATAAGGTGGATCAGTTTGATTTAATTTTGGGTGAAGCCTGCGCTCAGGTTTTGGTGCTGCGTCAGCCTGCGGCATCGGATTTGCGCATGACTTTGGCGATTAATCGTTGCGTGTCTGACTTAGAACGCATGGGCGATGAAGCCAATAAAATTGCCAGTGCTTCTTTAACTTTGATCGAAGACGGTCAGCCCTTGGCAGGTTATATCGAAGTGCGCCATATTGCTCAGCATGTGATGCAAATGCTGCACGATGTGCTCCATGCCTTTTCTCGTCAAGATGTGGTGTTGGCGCTGGATGTAAAAGCCCGCGATGAAAAAGTCGATATGGAATACCGTTCGGCTATGCGCACGTTAATTACTTTTATGATGGAAGAGCCGCGCAATATTTCACGCATTTTAAACGTGCTCTGGGTGCTGCGCGCTTTGGAACGCATCGGTGATCATGCGTGCAACATTGCCGAGCAGGTGGTGTATATGGTGCGAGGCAGTGATATTCGTCATGCCAGCAAAGAAGAAATAGAAAAGCTATTGCAGCAGCTTAATGCGGACGACAACTAACTCATGAACGTAACGATTTTACTGGTTGATGACGAAGCGGCTATTTGCGACATGTTGACGTTGGCATTAGAAACCGCAGGATTTTCAGTAAAAACGGCTAAGGATGGCCAAACGGCTTGGCATTTATTGAACGAGCAGCATTTTGATTTGGCTTTGTTGGATTGGATGCTGCCCAATCTTAGCGGCATTGAATTGGCTCGGCGTATTAAAAACACTAGCGAATTAAAAGAGATGCCCATCATAATGCTGACGGCACGCGGTGAAGAAGACAGTAAAATAACGGGTTTGGAAACAGGCGCTGATGATTATGTGACCAAGCCGTTTTCGACCCGTGAGCTGATTTCTCGTATCAAAGCCGTATTAAGGCGTCGCGCACCCGCCGCCTTAGAGCAGCAATTAAAATACGGCGATTTAATTTTGGATGGACTAAGTCAGCGTGTGCGAACAGAAAAAACAGAAATTGTGTTAGGCCCGCTTGAGTTTAAATTGCTGGAGTTTTTCTTGCGCCACCCTGACCGAGTATTTAACCGAGATCAGCTGTTAAATCATGTGTGGGGCGGCTCGGTATACATAGAAGATCGCACTGTGGATGTGCATGTTTTACGTTTGCGTAAAGCATTAAAAGTAGCGGATTTAAGTCATATTATTGAGACAGTGCGAGGCAGTGGCTATCGCCTAAAGGCATTATGATTAAACTTATTTTAAAAGACGTTTGGCGTTTTTTCTGGCCGCTGTTTATTGCCGTCACTCTGAGCCTAAGCCTGCATCGTTGGTGGCCTGTTGGTGTGACTTTGGCCGTTATTTTGTTGTGGCAGATGTGGCAAAAATGGCGTTTGGCGGTATGGCTTGAGCGTGGTGATTTATTAAACCCTCCTCATGCGCATGGGCTTTGGGAAGGTTATTACACGCGTCTAATGCATTTATTTCGTTTTGAACAGCTCGCGCAAAAAAAACTGGCCGATATTATTACGCGCGCGCGCAACGGTGCAGACACCTTGGACGAAGGCGTGGTGCTTCTTAGCCTAAACTACGGCCTTACTTATTTTAATCGAGCTGCCAGTGAGTTATTAGGCTTGGTGCAAAAAGACCAAGGCGAAAAGCTGACCAATTTACTGCGTGAACCCAATGTGCTCGAGTATTTTAAACAGGAAGATTTTAGCAAGGCACTGCTGATTCCCGTGCCCTGGAATAAAAAAGTTTTGAGTTTAAAAGTAACGCCTTTAGCGCAAGAAGGTTTTTTAGTGCGCGTAGAGGACGTCACTCATGTGCATAAGCTGGAAGTGCTTAGGCGTGATTTTGTCGCTAATGTTAGCCATGAATTAAAAACGCCTTTGACTGTTTTTAAAGGCTCGCTGGAGCTTTTGCAAAATCAGGCACAAGGAATGAGCGCCTCTTATCAAAACCTGCTTAATAACATGCAAAAACAGAGCGAGCGCATGGAAAGCTTGGTTGAAAGTTTATTGCTTCTAGCCAAACTCGAAGGACAAAAAGCCCCAGTAAAAGAGGATTTTTCTTTAAGTGCTTTGTGCCAAAACTTACAAAGCACCTTTGCGCATAAAGCCGAGCTTAAACAGCAAAATATCAGCTGGAACATCGCGCCCAATTTAATGTTTCACGGCGTCGTGGATGAAATCGAAAGCGCCTTTAGCAATCTGATCGACAATGCCATTCATTACAGCAATGAAGGTGGAAAAATTCAGGTGCAGTGCCTTGCGCGCGGAGACGATATTATTTTCAGCGTGCAAGACAACGGCATAGGCATCGACGAGGTGCACATTCCGCATTTAACCGAGCGCTTTTACCGTGTTGATAAAAGCCGAGGCCGCGACAGCGGCGGCACGGGCTTGGGCTTGGCGATTGTGAAGCATGTGATGCAACGCCATGGCGGCAAGCTGGAAATTACCAGCCAGCTTGGGCAGGGCAGCCGCTTTAGCTGCGTACTGCCAAGCTAGCTTGACCTGTGGGATACGAATAAAGTTTCATCCTAAGACTGATGATGGCAGAAGTCGCAACATCAGCACTTCTCCAGATAAAATCATTAAGAATCATATAGTTGATATTATTTCTGATACTAATTGTGAGCTACCCGTCTTTTGGGAAAAAATGGCAAAAGGCATTAAAGTATCATTCTGTTTTTCGACCAAGCTCGGGAAGTACGGAAAAACGTGAAAATAAAGTTTCATCTTTTCCATGGACGGCGGCAAAAACTGAATGCAACACCTGATCTTTCCGGTCGGTGTTGCCCCTATGTCTTATTCCGAATTCAGCGTTGAAGAGCGGACTCATGTTGTACATGAACTCCAGATCGGCCAGGGTGAAGTCCACCCAGCCTTCTTCATAGAACATCTTCAATACGGCGCGTAATTCACGGCGCTTCAGCGGCAGCAATCGGGCCGATTGCTTACGCGGCAGCTCCTTTCATCTTCACATAGACTTTCGACAATAAACTGGCCATGACCCCACCCTAGAATTGATATTGCGTCGCTAGATAAACGCTGTTGTTTTTTCGGAAGGCGCCGTAATCCTCGGCACTATCCTCACCGTCGAAAGCCAGGCAGCCGACGGATAACAACCATTGCATGTCCATCTGCCAACGCGCTTCCAGCTTGCTGAAACCGCCTTCTTTGCCTATGTCGTAAAGCGTGGTCCATTCGATCTTGACCTCCGGCTCATAGAAGGTTTTGGCGATCTGAAACGTGGCCAGATTCAACTCCCGCGGCAGGATCACCTCATTTTCGGGCTCGCCCAGCCAGACATCCTGGTATTGGACGTTCAGATAAATATCGCCAGGGGCGGTGTAATCCAACGACAGGATCGCCGCGGTCGCATCGGTTTCCGTCAAGCCGTCGTCGTCGGCCAGATAGCGTGGCAACTCGGGATCGATATACAGCTTCACGTCCTGGTAACGCGCCAGCTCGGCGCGGGCCACGACATCGCCGAGCGCGTAGGCCGCATCGAGACCATAAGACAGGCTTTGGTATTCCTTGGTCTCCAGCGCCACCACGCCGGACGTGACGAAGGTCCGTTCCACCCGCTGCCGGTGATCGGTGCCGTAATAAGCCGCGGCACCGAAGTCCAGCCCGCCCACGCGGCTGGTGAAACGCCCCGCCCATTCGTGCCGCGGTGCGGACGCCTTGGAGGTATGGACGACGAAGCCCAGCGCAGCGAACTGGTCGCGTTGAAAATCGGGATCGGCAAATTCGCAGGCCCGCTCGCACCAGATGCTGTCGTCGTCGGCCAAGCGGTTGCGCGAGGACTCCGGGAAATAAAACAGCGCCAGGCTGGAATCGCCCCACTCGATGCGCGTGCCGGCGGACAAGCGCGACAATTTGCGTTGCGCACGTGGCTCCAGGTAATACCAGCGGGTGTCCTCGGCGAAGGCGAAATCCAGCGGATTCACTTCATCGGCGCGCCCCCACACCTGCTGCTGCCAACCAGCGAACAGGTGCACGGCGTCGTGCACCTGCCAGTCCAGCAGCAGGGTGCGCAGCTCGGCGCTGGCGCCCTCCACCGAGGTTTCGCCGTTGCCTTCGACTTCCACCTGCAAGGTCAAACGTTCGGCCAGTTCGCTCGAGGTTTCCACCGCGACGCGGCTCAGCAAGGCGGACTCGCCCGCCTTGCGCGCATCCATGCGCAGGTTGACGGTGCCGGTGTGATTCCATCCGGCATTGGCCAATAGCGGTGTCGATAGCAGCAGTGCGAGCAATCCCTTTCTCATCGACACGATCAGAACTCTTTGGCCGTTAATGCTTTGAAGCTGAATTGCTCGACCTGCAAACCGAGGTTGTAGTTGATCTTGTCGACCTTCATCAGTGTGCTGGAGCCTTGCTTGGCGTTCACCACCGTGGAACGCGTCACGGTCCAGACACCTTCGATCTGCTCGATCTGCTCGGCGATCAGGGTCTTGAGCAATTTGCCGTCCTGGTAGTACTCGACCTTGAGTTCCAGCAAGCGCTCGGGGTCCACCCAGGAAATCGTCCGTGCATAGGGATAGTCGGGCTTGTGCGGTATGGCCTGGATCACGGCCGCGGCGGTACCGTCGAACTCCTCGTCGCGCAGGTGCTGGTAAGCGAAATCCTCGGTGGCCTTGGATTCAATATCCACATAGAAGATGTCGGTGCCGAACAACGGCCTGCCGCGCTCGGAGCCGGCAATCTTGCGCGCTTCCTTCTTCGCCGCCTGGGACAGGTACAGCCACTGCAAGGTTTCTTGCTTGTCTTGGCTGTGAACCAGCACGCCACTGCCGCGCATGAAGTTCGGCGCGGTGTACTTGAGCAGCGTCTTGTTGCCGGCGTTTTCCTCGATATTCCAGATGCGCAGTTGGTATTGCTTGCTGCTGCCGCTTTTGCTGGTGTACTCGAGGGTGACTTCGCTGAGCGCGTCATCACCGACATAGCGATTGTTGACCTTGTCCATCAATGCCTGGGCGTCCTGTGCACTGACCACGGCGGGCAGTGCGAGCATCAGTAGTACGGAGAGAACGCTTTTCATGGCTCAAGCCTCCTGGGCATCGGATTTAACGGCGCGCGGCTGCAGCTCCGGCAGCGGCGTCTGGCTTAGCGCCGCGCCGCGCAACAGGAAACGCGGCTGTAGCACCAGAATCACCGCCCCCAGCAACAGCAGGGTGCCGAGCGTGGCGAACAGGATGGTGACGATGTTCAACACACCGAAGTAGATGATCGGGGTGAAGGGCGAGACCATCAGCACCAGGTAACCGCCGATCAAGGCCAGGGAGGTGTAGATGATCGCCCGGCCGCTTTGCTGCAGGGTGTCGACAAAGGCACGCTGATAATTGCCGTGCTGGCGAACCTGCTGCTTGAAGATCATCAGGAAATGAATGGTGTCGTCGATGCCGATACCGATCGCCATCGCCGAGACCAGCGCGGTGGCGATGTTCAGCGGAATCCCGAACAGCCCCATGAAACCGAAGTTCACCACCACCGCCAGGGATACCGGAATCAGGCTGATGATGCCGCCCAGCAGCGAACGGAATACCAGGGTGGTGACGACCAGCACGCAGATCAGCGCCAACACTACGGAGATGATCTGGCCACGGATGATGCTGTCATTGATATCCGAGACGATCATGATGTCGCCGTAGGGCTTGGCTTCCGCCCCCGCCGGCAAGTTCGCCTTCAGCCAGGCGCTGGCCGCATCGATGATGCGTTTCTGGTTCTGCAGGCTTTCTTCCCGGTAGCTGCCGTCCGGGTATTCGATCAAGGCGAAGCGGCCGCCGAAGCTGAGCAAGCGGAAGTCCTCGTCGACCACGTTGCGCAGGCTTTCACGCACGTCGGCGCCCCAGCTGAAGATCTCGATGTACTGGGCCACTTCGTCGCTGGAGTCGGGAATACGGTGATGGGCCTTTTCGCCGTTGTAGGCGCTGCTCATCTGCTTGACGTAATCGGCCAGCGACAGGGTTACCTTGACCTGATCGCCGTGCTCGCTGTGCAGCCAGTCCTTGAACGCGGCCAAGGTGCTCAGGACTGCGGGGTCCTTGGCGCCATCCACCTTGCCGGTATCGATGACGAAGTTGAAGCCCACCACGCCGCCGAAGGATTGCGAGATTGCCCGGGAAGAGCGCACCAGGTTGGAATCTTCCTTGAAGAAGCTCAGGCCGGACGATTCCACTTTCACCTGTTGCAGGAAGTACGCCGAGCTGCCGATCAGCACCATTCCCAGACCCAGCACCCACCCGCGCCGATTGACGATGCCCCGGCCCAGCAGTTCGAGTACACGGTCGAGCAGGCGGTTGAAGCGGCCCTTGGCGTGGCCGTTAAGTACG
>JBDKHD010000103.1:0-12829 GCA_039797885.1 Pseudomonadota bacterium | reverse complement strand
CGCGCGTGCTTGGGAACAAGACCTCTCTCGACAACGTCAAGACTTGCAAAATCTGCAAGAACAAAACAATCGCGAGCTGCAAGCATTAACCACGCGTTTGGCCGATTTACAGGCTCGTTTAATGCGCCTGGATGCTTTGGGTGAGCGTTTAGTCAGCATTTCTGATATTTCCTCTGATGAGTTTGACTTCGGTGTTCAGCCTGCTGTGGGTGGGCCTGATTCGGGAGTGAGTGAAGTCTCGCAAACACCTGATGTTCGCCAAATGCTAAGAGGCCTTGCCGAGCGTATCGACAGCCGCGAGCAGCAGTTGGAAGTGCTCGGCAATTTACTCAACGCCAATAAAACCTATGCGGATACTTTTGTTGCGGGTAGTCCAGTGGATAAGGGCTGGCTGTCTTCGCGCTATGGGCAGCGTGCCGATCCGTTTACAGGGCGTCTGGCTTGGCACGGCGGTTTGGATTTTGCGGGCAAACAAGGCTCAAGCATTAAGGCGGTTGCCTCTGGTGTAGTCACTTGGTCGGGTGATCGTTTTGGCTATGGCAATTTAGTCGAAATCAATCACGGTAACGGCTATAAAACTCGCTATGCCCACTGCGCTACGGTTCAAGTTCAGGTCGGCGATGTGGTGCGCAAAGGCGATGTCATTGCCTTAATGGGTAGCACGGGGCGCTCGACGGGCGCTCATGTGCATTTTGAAGTCTATAAAAATGGACGTACCGTCGATCCTGCCAGCTACATTCATCGTACGCTGCGTTAATCTTCTTGCTTTTTTCCTTGTCTTCATCTCGGGTTGTAAGTAGCCTTTAGCACTTCGGCTCGAACCCATCGTATTCGTCTTTTGGATAACAACAATTTCATGATTGGCAATATTATTCGCTCCATTTTTGGTAGTAAAAACGCGCGTGAACTCAAACGTATGGGCAAAATCGTTGCTCAGATTAACGCTTTAGAACCTAGCATCAAGACGCTCACCGATGCGCAGCTGCAAGAGAAAACGCCAGAGTTTCGTCGTCGTATCGCAGGCGGTGAATCACTCGATAAAATCCTTCCTGAAGCCTTTGCTGTTTGTCGCGAGGCCAGTGTGCGCGTGATGAAAATGCGCCACTTTGACGTGCAAATGATAGGTGGCGTCACTCTGCACGAAGGCCGCATTGCTGAAATGCGTACGGGCGAGGGTAAAACCTTGGTGGGCACTCTGCCGTCATACTTGAATGCCTTATCGGGCAAAAGCGTGCATGTGGTGACGGTCAACGATTACCTAGCCACGCGTGATGCGCAATGGATGCAGCCTTTGTACGAGTTTTTGGGTTTAAGTGTCGGTGTTGTCGTGCCTGGGCAAAACTCCGAAGAAAAACGCCAGCAATATCAAGCTGATATCGTCTACGGTACCAATAACGAGTTTGGTTTCGACTACTTGCGCGACAACATGGCCTTTTCTCTGCAAGATAAAGTGCAGCGTGATTTAAGCTTTGCCATTGTCGATGAGGTGGACTCTATCCTGATCGACGAAGCGCGTACTCCGTTAATTATTTCAGGCCCCGCCGAAGACAGCTCCGAGCGTTATCGTTTGATCAATACTTTGATTCCTAAGCTTGAGCGCGGTAAAGAGCCTGAAGATAAAGATTCGCCGCAAGAAGGCCATTTCTGGGTTGATGAAAAAAGCCGCAACGTCGAAATGACGGAAGCCGGCCATGAATACATTGAAGAGCTGCTGATTGGTGTCGGGCTGCTAAAAGAAGGCGATAGTCTGTATTCGTCGGCAAACCTAGGCTTAATGCATCATGTGATGGCGGGTTTGCGCGCACACGCGGTGTACCAAAAAAATATTGATTACATTATTTCCAACGGCCAAATTGTCATCGTCGATGAGCACACGGGCCGTACTATGCCTGGGCGTCGCTGGAGTGATGGTCTGCACCAGGCGGTCGAGGCCAAAGAAGGCGTGCAAATTCAATTGGAAAGCCAAACTCTGGCCTCTACCACCTTCCAGAACTACTTCCGTTTATATGGCAAATTGGCGGGCATGACAGGCACGGCCGATACCGAGGCCTTCGAGTTTCAGCAAATTTACGGCTTGGATGTGGTGGTAATTCCTACCAACAAACCCATCACGCGGATCGACTTTAACGACGTGGTCTATGCCACTCAAAAAGAAAAATACGATGCCGTTATCGAAGAAATCCGTACCGTTATGGCTCAAGGTCGCCCTGTATTGGTGGGTACAGCCTCTATCGAAGCTTCGGAATACGTCTCTAGCCTGCTGACCAAGGCCAATGTGCCGCATAACATCCTCAACGCCAAAGAAAACGCGCGCGAAGCGGAGATCATCGCTGAAGCAGGCCGCCCTGGCACAGTCACCATCGCCACCAATATGGCTGGCCGTGGTACCGACATTATGCTGGGCGGTAAGTTGGAAGCGGAGATCGCTGCGTTGCAAAACCCAACAGACGAGAAAATTGCTCAGGTGAAGGCAAACTGGCAGCAACGTCACGACGCCGTTTTAGCCGCAGGCGGCTTGCACATTATTGCCACCGAACGTCACGAGTCGCGCCGCATTGACAATCAGCTGCGTGGTCGTGCGGGCCGTCAAGGCGATCCAGGCTCTACACGCTTCTTCTTGTCGCTTGAAGACAATTTGATGCGTATTTTTATGTCCGAGCGTATGCGCGCCATGATGCAAGCTTTGGGCATGAAGAACGGCGAATCCATCGAGCATAAGATGGTGAGTAATGCGGTTGAAAAAGCGCAGCGCAAAGTCGAAGGGCGCAACTTTGATATTCGTAAGCAATTGCTGGAATACGATGACGTGGCCAATGACCAGCGCCGTGTGGTGTACGAGCAACGTAACGATTTGATGGCGATGGATAGCATCAGTCATATTATTTCTAGTATCCGCACCGATGTCGTGAACGACGTGATTAATGGCTATATTCCGCCGCTGTCTTCGCCTGAACAGTGGGACGTAGCAGGTCTGGAAGCGCAATTAAAAGCCGATTTTGATGTGGAATTACCCATTACGGCTTGGTTAAAAAGCAGCGGTAATGACAAGGTTTTTGAAGAAGATCTGCATAAAAAAGTGCTTGAAGAGGTTCAAACGAATTACGACACCAAAGCGGAGCTGGCAGGCAAAGAAGTGCTGCAACAGTTTGAAAAACAAGTCATGTTGCAGGTGCTGGATAACCTCTGGAAAGAGCATTTGGCGACGATGGATCACTTGCGTCAGGGTATTCATTTACGCGGTTATGGCCAGAAAAACCCCAAGCAAGAATACAAGCGTGAATCCTTCCATTTGTTTGAACGTCTGTTAAACAATATTAAGCAAGACAGCATTCGTATTCTTTCTCATGTGAAAGTGCGCAGCGAAGAAGAAGTGCAGCGTGTGGAAGCCGAGCGTCGCGCTCAAGCGGAGGCGATGGCACAGAAAGCGCAATATCAACACGGTGAGGAAGAACTCGAATCTGAAGACACCCAGCCACAGCCCTTTGTCCGCGAAGGCGATAAGGTTGGACGCAACGACCCCTGCCCTTGCGGCAGTGGTAAAAAATACAAACATTGTCATGGCACCTTAGCCTAAGGCGTAAATTAAAATGGCAGTTAATTTTCAAGTTTTAGAACAATTTCATGCAGTGCCTGGTGTGCGTTTGGGCATCACCCAAGCGCATGTGCGCTACGCCAATCGCGATGACATGGTCATTATTGAACTGGCTCCAGGTAGCACGGTTGCAGGCGTGTTTACCACCAACGCCTTTTGCGCAGCCCCGGTACAAATTGCCAAGGCACATTTGCGTACAGTCACACCGCGTTATCTGCTGATCAATACAGGCAACGCCAACGCAGGCACGGGCAAAAGTGGTGTGGCCAATGCCATCGCCACCTGCGCCATGCTGGCTAAAGCCACAGGCGTTAAAGAAAGCGAAATTCTGCCGTTTTCCACGGGTGTTATTGGTGAGCCATTGAACATGGCTGCCTTTGAGCGCGGTATTCCTGCGGCGCTGGCAGCGTTAAGCGCCGATAACTGGGCGCGTGCGGCCAAGGGCATCATGACTACGGACACCTTGCCTAAGGGCTACTCAAAACAATTTGAGCTGGCGGGCAAAAAAGTAACCTTAAACGGCATTTCTAAGGGTGCGGGCATGATTATGCCCAATATGGCGACCATGCTGGGCTATATCGCCACCGACGCCGCAGTGCCACAAGAGATTCTGCAAAAATGGAACAAAACGCTGGCTGACTGCTCGTTTAACCGCGTCACCGTAGACGGCGATACCTCCACCAACGACTCCTGCATCCTGATGGCAACAGGCCAAGCGGGCGTACAGATTCAAGATGAAAACAGCAGCGAAGCCAAAGAGCTCTATGCACAGATGAAAGCGGCGTACCAATACTTGGCTCAAGCCTTGGTGCGTGATGGCGAAGGCGCGACCAAATTTGTGACCATCGAAGTAGGCGGTGCGGCCAGCCAAAAAGAAGCTTTGGATGTGGGCTACACCGTGGCGCATTCGCCTTTGGTCAAAACCGCCATGTTTGCCTCAGACGCCAACTGGGGTCGTATTTTAGCGGCCGTAGGCCGCAGCGGCGTGCAAAATTTCGATTTAGAAAAAGTGCAAATTTACATCGACAGTGTGCAGATAGTCGAAGACGGCGGCCGCTGCGCTTCTTACACCGAAGCTTTGGGTGCTGCGGTCTTCGCTAAAACCGAATTCACTGTGCGTATAGAGCTGGATCGTGGCGCGGTACGAGAGCAGCTTTGGACTTGCGACTTTTCTCACGACTACGTCACCATCAATGCCAACTACCGCTCCTAAAATTGTTCGTGTTGCCGTCGGTGTGGTGCACCATGAGGGTAAAATCCTCTTGGCGCAGCGCCCAGACGGCAAAGATTTTGCCGGTTTTTGGGAATTTCCAGGCGGCAAAATTGAAGCGGATGAAAGCCTTGAGGCTGCGCTGTTGCGTGAACTTGCCGAAGAAGTGAATTTACAATTAGAAACGGAGCAGCTCAGCCCTTTGTTGCAGATTACTTTTACCTATCCACACAAAACGGTGAGCTTAGAAACACTTTGGGTTGAAGCAAATGCGGCGCAGGCGCAAAGTGTGAAAGGATTAGAGGGGCAGGCTATTTGCTGGGTAGCGATAGCCGCTTTAAAAAACTACCGCCTTCCTGAAGCCAATGTGCCGATATTAAATAAAATCCTCGAACGCTTAACGCTTAACGCTTAACGCTTAACGCTTAACGCTTAACGCCAATGCGCCCGACTTTCATCGCATTACCTTCGCAGCCTAGCGTTTCCACACTGAGTTTTAAATTATCGCTAAAAGCGGTTAAAACCAGCGTAAATTTTCGATCAGTAACACCATCATAGCGGCTGTAAGATCGAAAACGATTTGAACTTTTTCCGCCGCATTCGTGCACATAATCAGCACTAAAAAAATCAAAACCTGCTTTACTTTCATCACCTATTTGATGAACGGCAATAATTTTATTCAGCTCGATATCCGTCTTTTTAGCCAAAGAAATGGCTGGGATTAAAATCAAACCTAAAGTCACAAAAGCTTTATTCATTTCATCTTCCCCTACTTAGTTCTGAATAATTTCATAGCACGGAGTGTAATCACCGCTCATGCGCATACGGCCACTTTTCACCATGGCGCTGAGTAAAATATCCATGCCATCTAAAATATCTTTATCACCACGGAGTTGATAAGGGCCGTGTTCTTGCACGCGTAAAATACCGCTTTCTTTGACGTTGCCAGAAACTATGCCAGAAAACGCACGGCGTAAATTTGCAGCAAGCTCATGTTGCGGTTGATTATGACGCAAATTAAGAGCGCTCATGGCTTCGTGAGTGGGGTCAAAGGGCAGTTGAAAAATAGGGTCTATGGTTAGCCCCCAGTTAAAGAAGTAAGCATCGTTTCTTTGTTTGCGGTACTCGGCTACGCGGGCAATGCCTTCTTTCATACTCAGCGCAACATTGGCTGGATCATCAATAATAATTTGGTAGCGTTTCCGTGCTTTATTGCCTAATGCCACGCCAATAAATTGATCAATATCACGCAGATAGCCTTCAGCGGAAGCAGGGCCAGTAATGATGACAGGATAGGGCATGTTTTGATTGTCTGGGTGCGCTAAAATCCCTAGCAAGTACAGTATCTCTTCCGCTGTACCCGGGCCGCCTGGAAAAATAATAATGCCGTGCGCTAAGCGTACAAAAGCTTCTAAACGCTTTTCGATATCAGGCAAAATAATCAGCTCGTTAACCATAGGGTTGGGCGCTTCGGTCGAAATAATACTGGGTTCAGTAATACCAATATAACGGCCATCACGAAGGTGCTGTTTAGCATGACCAATAGTCGCGCCTTTCATCGGACCTTTCATTGCACCAGGGCCGCAGCCTGTACCAATATCCAAGCCGCGTACACCCAGATGGTAACCCACATCTTTAGTGTACTGATATTCGTGGCGCGGAATGGAGTGCCCGCCCCAACAAATAGCCAAGTTTGGTAGACGATCAGGGCGAAGGACATTGGCGTTTCGTAATAAATGAAACACCGCATTGGTAATGCCTTCGCTTTTGCTTAAATCGAAACGTTTGCTGCGCAATACAGATTCTTGTGCATATAAAATATCGCGCAACACGGCAAAAAGTTGCTCGCGCACACCGCGAATAATTTCGCCATCGACAAAGGCTTCTTCAGGTGGATTGGTGAGCTTTAAAACAATGCCACGATCTTCTTGCTGTACTTCAATATGAAAACGGCGAAAGTCTTCTTTTAAATCCAAATAATTGTCATTTTGGCTGCCTGCACTTAATACGGCATAACAGCAACGACGCACCATGTCATAAGTGTGGCTGTCGGCATCGCGCAGCTGTTCAATTTCATAATGAGACAGCACGCGCATGGTGGTTTTAGGGTGAATCACTTCATAATGTTTTGCCATAAAAACTCCTAAAATTACGCCCACAATTCCATTGGGCCGTAATGGCTTAATAAACGTAAAATATCGCTGCGGGTGACTATACCACAAAGTTCAAGTTGGTGATTTAAAACGGGCAAAGCGCCAATGTTGTATTCATAAAGCAAATTACTGCTTTGGCGAATGTCGGTTTGTTCTTGCACGCACAGAACAGGGTGCTTGGCTAAATACAGCACGGGCTGCTGCCAAAAAGTATCCAATTTTTGGCGCGGCTGCTTGACCAAAGCACGCAATAAATCACCATCAGACAGCATGGCTAAAACTTGCTTTTTGTCGTTAATAACAGGGAAATGATGGTAGCCCGTGCGCTCAAAAACCTCCCAGGCTTGAGCCAAACTTTGCTCGGGTTTTAATGTTTGTACTTCACGATGCAAAATATCCGAAATCACTGCCACGAGGTCGGGCTTTTTTTCGGGATGTTCTTGCTCTAAATAAGCCTGCACTTCGGCACGATGACGGCTGGCATCCGAGGCGCGCAACGCCCGTGCCGCCGCCGTGGCAGTGCTGGCTTGAATGCGCTGAGGCTGCGGACGCATTGGGGTTTCAACACGAATCCCCATATCAAAGACCACCAATGCCATATTTGCCTCATTTATTGCGCTGCGGGATTTACACTATAGTACGTCTGACGTCAGACGCTTAACCTGTTAGAATGCGCGCAGCTTTATTTTTGCGAGAAAGTCATGGAACCTGAATATCGTTTAACCATCAGCTGCCCCGACGGGGTCGGCATAGTCGGCACTATTGGGCAATTCATCTCCAGCCACGGTGGTTGGATTACGGAAGCCAATCATTATTCCGATACCAGCACGGGGCAATTTTTTATGCGTCATTGCATACGCCCAAGCTCTTTGCCTTTTGGTTTGGAAGAATTTCGTGAGCGCTTTGCCCCCATCGCAGAAAAATTTGCGATGAAATGGAAAATCGTCGATTCCAGCGTGCCGAAAAAAGTTATTTTAATGGCCAGTAAAGAAAGCCACTGCTTGGTGGATTTGCTACACCGTTGGCACAGCAAAGAATTGCACTGCGATATTCCTTGTGTCATTTCCAATCACGATACATTGCGCTCGTTTGTGCAATGGCATGGCATTCCATTTTTCCATGTGCCCGTAGATAGCCACAACAAAGAAGAGCATTTTCGCCGTGTCAATGCGCTCGTCGAAGAACACGCCGCCGATACCATAGTGCTGGCGCGTTATATGCAAATTATTCCGCCCGAATTATGCGCGCGCTATAAAGGGCAAGTGATCAATATCCATCACAGCTTTTTGCCTTCTTTTGTTGGGGCTAAGCCCTATCATCAGGCAGCGCAGCGCGGTGTGAAATTAATTGGCGCGACTTGCCATTATGTCACCCCCGATTTAGACGCAGGCCCTATTATCGAGCAAGATGTAATGCGCATCAGCCATAACGACACGGTTGAAGATATGGTGCGCCTTGGCAAGGATGTAGAAAAAATGGTGCTGGCACACGGTGTGCGCAAACATTTAGAGGATAAGGTTTTGTTGCATGGCAATAAAACCATCGTATTCTAATGAACACAGCTTTTGTTATAGAGCAAGGACGCTTAGTACAGGCTAGATGGTGCCCATCGCCGAATTTTAATGCTAGGCCTCAGAATGAAAATGGCGAAGTATCCCTGCTGGTGATTCATAATATCAGCCTGCCGCCTGCGCAATTTGGCACAGGCTGTGTGCAGCAGTTTTTTTGTAATCAGCTGGATACAACAGCGCACCCTTATTTTGCTGAAATTAAAGATTTTCAGGTTTCTAGCCATCTTTTTATCGAACGAGACGGGCAGATTACGCAGTTTGTGAATTTCAATGATCGCGCTTGGCACGCAGGAAAATCCTGCTATCAGAGGCGAGAAAATTGCAACGATTTTTCGATCGGCATTGAGCTGGAAGGCACAGACGACCTTGCTTACACTCAAGTGCAATACGAGGTTTTAGCCGCTGTTACTCGGGCGTTATTTTTGGCCTACTCTAAACTTCATACGGGGCGAATTACGGGGCATGAACAGATAGCCCCGCAGCGCAAAACCGACCCAGGTAATGCCTTTAATTGGCAAAAATTATTTCAAGCTCTGCTTAATAAAAAGGATACGTTATGAAATTCCTCATTATTTTTACTGCTTGGTTTTTGCAGTGGCGCTTTCCTGAAAAGAAACGGCGCGCACCAAAGCGGGTTTTTGTAAGTTATCTGGGCTTGTGGAAACGCGTGCCGATTTTTTTGCGCTTGAACTCCTTGCTGCAATACAGCCTGGTGGTAGTGATACCAAGCTTACTATTGGCTTATGGTTTTTATCTTATGGATGCCAAGCTTTGGGGGCTGGGTAATTACTTTTTAGAGTCCTTTATGCTTTTTTTCGTGCTGATGCATGCCGATACGCGCCAGCATGTGCATCATTATCGAGAAGCTATTTTAGCCAGCGATATCATAAAGGCCTATGAATGCGCCAGACAGCATTTGTCTTTGCCCAATTCCGTTATGGCTAACCCCAGTGTTATGAATGAGCAAGTGATACGTGCCTTGCTCTATCGTTGGTTTGGGTATTTCTTTTTAATTTTATTTTGGTATTTGCTGTTGGATATGGCGGGGCTGTTTTTAGCTTGGTTTACGGTGATGTACAGCAAAATTGCCAAACACAATAAAATAGCCCTGCGCGCGCTTTATTTTGTCGAATACATACCGCTGCGTCTTTTGGCTCTTACCTATGGTTTGGCGGGCAATTTTATGGCGATATGGCCTGAATGGAAAAAATGTTTATGGAAGCCCTGTGCGCATAAAGAGCTGCTTTTTTCTTGCGCGAATTTGGCACTTAAACACAATGAAATACAGCGCCACTGGCACGATGCCGTACAGGATAGTCAAGCCGCAGTGCAAGATCTGGATGAGTGGTTGCGGCTACAAGGGCGCGTTGTATCCATTTGGCTGGTGGTTATTGCCATTGCCACTTTGTCTGGCTGGCTTATTTAGGCAACATCATGAGCGACCTCGATAACATTTACCAAACACCGTTAAATCAAGTGCCACAATTTCGTTTCGACCAAGCTGTGGCGCGCGTATTTCCCGATATGATTAAACGCTCTGTGCCAGGCTACGCCGAAACCGTGGCGATGTCGGGCATTATTGCTTCGCGCTATGCCAAGCCAAACTCCAACCTCTACGATTTAGGCTGCTCGTTGGGCGCGGTAACTTTAGCGATGCGTCACGCTTTAGCTGTGAATCATTGCAAAATTATTGCCGTCGATAATGCTCAGTCCATGATTGAACGTGCTAAGCATTTTATTGCGCTGGACGATGCCAAGGCCGAGGTGGAGTTGGTTTGTGCGGATATTTTAACTTACCCGCTTGAGCGAGCATCGGTCAGCGCGTTGAATTTTGTATTGCAATTTATTCCCACCGAGTCGCGCTTGCCATTGCTTAAAAAAATTGCTCAGGCCAGCTTGCCAGGTGGTGCGCTGATTCTTTCTGAAAAAATTTGTTTTGACGAAGATGAGCAAAAATTGCAACAGGAATTACATTGGGATTTTAAGCGCGCCAATGGTTATTCCGATTTAGAAATTGCGCAAAAACGCAGTGCCATAGAAGATTATTTAATTCCAGAAACTGAGCAAGCTCATATTGCGCGCTTGCAGGCAGCAGGCTTTAGCCAAGTCGTTCGTTGGTATCAGTGTTTTAACTTTGTGTCTTTTTTGGCGATTAAATAAATGCAGTCTTGGTTTTTTGATTTATTGGCTTTTATGCGACAGTCTGAGCTTGCGCCTTGGGCAGAAATTTTACCTGCGCAGCTGCATGCAGTGCTCAGTGAAAACGAGCACGGCGACCAAGGGCGTTGGCTCGATGCTTTGCAAAAATTACCTGAAATATCCGAGGTGTCTGCGGATTTAAATTCAGCTTGTTTGGCCTTAACCAGCGCCGCCTGTAGTGAAAATCAGCAGGCGGATCTTGAAGCTGGGCTACGAGGCTTGATGCCGTGGCGCAAAGGGCCGTTTCAATTTTTTAATACCTATATTGATACCGAGTGGCGCTCCGATTGGAAATGGGATCGTGTCGCGCCTCATATTCAGCCCTTAGAAAATCGCTTGGTGTTGGATGTGGGCTGCGGCTCGGGCTATCACATGTGGCGTATGTTGGGAGCAGGCGCTAAACGGGTGATTGGCGTGGATCCATCACGGTTATTTTTAATGCAATTTCAGGCTTATAAAAAATACGCTATGGCAGCGGGCATGGCTGCGCCCATTGATTTATTGCCACTTAAAATGGAAGACGTTCCCGCTAAATTAAAAGCCTTTGATACGGTTTTTTCGATGGGTGTGCTTTATCATCGCAAATCCCCGCTGGAGCATTTACAAGAATTAAAAGACGCCTTGCGCGAGGGCGGCGAATTGGTGCTGGAAACTCTCGTGGTGGAGGGCGATGTGCATAGCCTGCTGATGCCTGAAGATCGTTATGCCATGATGCGCAATGTCTGGTTTATCCCCAGTGTGGAAATGCTGTTGCTTTGGTATCGGCGCGTGGGTTTTAAAAATGCCCGCTTGGTGGATTTAAATCACACTTCTTTACAAGAACAGCGCCAAACCGATTGGATGCGATTTAATTCTTTAGCGGATTTTCTAGACCCAGCGGACAGCAGTCGTACTGTTGAAGGCTATCCCGCCCCCTTACGCGCGGTCATAGTGGCGCAGGCTTAGTATTTATTTGTGCGCAGGGCATGCTTGGGGGCTGAAAAGTGCAAAATACTGTTCTATGATTGTGAGGTTTTGTTCCTCATAGCAAAACGGACAGTGAGGGGAGCCTGCTGTACTCCACTTTGTCCAGCCTATATTTCATCGTAACAAGGAGTTCTTTATGCACAGTGCATACAAATATCTCGCCCCAACCCTATTAGCTTTCGGTCTTGCTGCCTGCGGTGGCGGCGGTGGCGGTGGCGTAGGTACCGTCAGTTATTCAGGTAAAACCACGCCAGCGGACTTTTCGACCCTCTCGAATACGCAAAAGAAAGAAGTCGTGGATAGCGCCGCTTCCGTTTACGGTGCTGCCGAAGAGAGTTCGGATCTAGAAAACATGCAAAGCCCCATGCCTTTTGGCGCTGGAGTTTCTACTTCCTCAAATTCAGTTCCGAATGTTGTCGCACTAACCTTAAAACTGGCTAACAGAGGTGACTTGGCCAATCTGCCTGTTGGTGCCAGCGCTGATGTCAGCGAGATGTGTACGGGCGGTGGCTCTGCTACGGCCTCTGGCAGTGGTGATGAGAAGTCTGGCTCCTCAACGATGAAGTTTAATAATTGTGCCTATGGTGATGGTGGCTATAGCATGACTTTTAATGGCTCTATTGCCGTTAAATATTCAGAAAAATCTTACAAAATTGAGTATAAGGATTTTTCTCTGAAAGGCTCAGGTGACTATGCTTACTCTTCCTTACATAACGGATTTTATGATCTTGACGGCATTGGCTGGGGAGATGGCGATCGATTCGATGAGGACTCATCCTTTAATAGTCTAATTTTTACTGCTAAATGGAGTATTGCCAGCGAGTATTCCTATACAGTAGAAGGCAAAAACCACAGCAAAAAAGTATCTAGCAGCGGTGAGCTATCGTGCACTAAAGGCAAATGCACTATTACCACAGCGGTGAAAGATGTCGATGGTAAAACCTATAAAGTCACCTTTAATGATGATAATTCTATTACATTCTATAATCCCGATTTAGGCTCTTTCTCATTGAAAGATTTTGATGATTTAGAAGCTTGTGAAGATGGCAAAAAAGCGCCCTTTGAAGGTAGTTTTACCCTTGAAGACAGCAAAGGCAACAAGCTGTACTACAAAGCCACTTCTTGTGATGCAGAACCT
>JBDKHD010000102.1:0-3091 GCA_039797885.1 Pseudomonadota bacterium | reverse complement strand
AAACGGTGACAGCGACCACAGCTGGGGTCAATTTTTAGTCGATGAAAAAATGGTCGATGCGCAGACTTACGAAATTCAAAATAACCATTTTTTTGCGCAATACAAAGCGGGAACCTTGGATATTTTTGAATATCTGGCTTTTAGTTTAAAACCTCTGACGCAGCATCCTTTGCCTGTCATGCTGCAAGCGCGCGCGCGTTTTTTACAAGAATGTATTGTGCCCATCATCAGTCAAAAAAGCCGTGATTTGATTGCCAAACACCAAGACCTAGGCGATACACTTTTAATAATCACCGCCACTAACGGTTTTGTGACTTACCCCATTGCGCAACTGCTCAAGATCGAGCATATCATTGCCCCGCACCCCGAAGTCGTCGATGGCGCCTATACGGGGCGTATTGTTGGCATTCCCAGCTTCCAGCATGGCAAGGTCGAGCGTTTGCACGCCTGGCTACATGAGCACCAACAAAACCTCGCGGGGAGCTGGTTTTACAGCGATTCGCACAACGACCTGCCGCTATTAGAGCAGGTCGAGCACGCAGTGGCCGTCGATCCCGATGCCACCTTGCTCGCTATTGCCCAAGAACGTCATTGGCCAATTATTAGCCTAAAGGATTGATAACGATGAACAGGTTCGCGTTAAGCTCGCTAACCCTAAGCGCCCTACTGCTGGGCGCATGCACAAAGACCCCGCCGCCCGAAGCACCCAAGGCCGCGACAACCAGCACTGCGCCTGCGCGCAGTTACGGTGCCTTTGTGCCCTATGTCGGCATCAAGGCTTATACCGAGCTATCCAAAGCCACACAGGCCGCACAAGAGCTGGATCACGCTTTATCCAAGCTGCTTTATGCCCCCAATGACGAAACACTGGCGACGGCACGCAACGCGTGGCGCGCAGCTTACGATCGGTATTTAGCCACATTGATCTACGCCCGCTTGCCGCTCCAAGACCCCGAGGAATGGTTGCAAAAAGGCATTGGTTACCAGCAAACCCTAGTACAACTGGGCGCTTGGCCTGTTGAGCCAGGTTACATCGATTATGTTCCCGATTATCCGTTTAGTGGCATAGTGAACGATCTTGCCCTGCCTTTAAGCCGTGAAAGCCTGCTGGGTGAGCACCTGCTGTCTGCCCAAAGCGCGGCCAGCATCGGCTTTCATCCGCTGGAGTTTATGCTGTGGTCGATGGATGGCTTGCGTCCTTGGCAAGATTTTGTTGCCCAAGAAAACACCGCACCTAGCCCACAAAATAATAGCGAAGGCGCCGATGCCATCGACCTTGATGCCACAACCCACAGCATCAATGTGCAAAACCACCAGCGTCGTCGCCAATATCTACGGTTGCTGGGCGAGGGCATTCACAGGAACTTAAATCGCTTACAACGGCGCTTTGAACCCAGCACTGGGCATTATGCGTCGGAGCTGGAACACGCCGACCCGCAACAAGTGCTGCGTGCGTCCTTACGCTCTACGCAAAAATTAGTTGCCGAAGATCTTATCAAGCGCCTAAACGAACCCAGCAGCGACTTCAGCCATAGCACCGAAGCGGACATGCTCGCGCTCATCGCAGGCATAGAGCAGCTGTTTTTGCCCAGCACTGAGCCAAGCTATGGCCTAGCTCAGCTCTTGGCCAACAGCGATCCCACCCTGGTTGAAGCTTGGCCTAAACAACTGGCGGAGCTGAAAGCCAGCATCCATCGTTTTGCCCAAAGCTCGGACAAAGAACAAAAGCAAGCTCAGCAAGAGGTGACGCAGCGCTGCAACGAGTTTCTAGCCTTAGTACAACAAAGCGCTTTGAAACTCGGCATCACCCTGCCCGTGGTTACAGTGAACTAGCGCGTTGGCAGCACGCGCGCAAACAGCGCTTTCAGATAGCGCGTTTCAGGGATGGCAGGTAGCACAGGGTGATCCGCACCTTGGCTGCCTTGGTATTGAATCATCACTTCACGATCCAGCTCGCGCCCCATAGCGCGCAGCATATCGAGCAGACGCTCTTGCTCTAAGTGCATAGAACAAGAGGCTGCCACCAGCAAGCCATCCTTGCTCAATAGGCGCATAGCCAAAGAATTTAGACGCTGATAAGCCTGCTCTCCCGCTTTAATATCCTTACGACGCGGAATCAACGCGGGTGGATCCATAATCACCACGTCGAAACGCTCGTTGTTGTCTTTTAGCTGACGCAAAGCGGCGAAGGCATCGCCCTCCCAGCACTGCACCTTTTCGGCCACACCGTTTAACTCGGCATTGCGCTCCACCCAATCCAAGGCCTGCTGCGAAGCATCCACGCAATGCACTTGGGCCGCACCGTGTTTGGCCGCTTGCACGCCCCAGCCCCCAATGTAGCTAAACACATCCAGCACCCGCTTACCCTTAACCAAAGGATTTAGGCGCGCACGGTTGTCGCGGTGATCGTAAAACCAACCCGTTTTTTGCCCTGTAATCACGGGCACAATAAAGTGAGTGTCGTTTTCCACTAAAGCCGCGCAATCGTCCACCAGCTGCCCATGCACCACTTCCACGTATTCGGGCAAGCCTTCTTGCGCGCGCACTTTGCCGTCGTTTTTCAGCACGATGCAACTGGGCTTGGCCACTTTTTGCACCGCCGCCACAATCGCCTCTTTACGCAGCTCCATGGCCATACTGGAAATTTGCACCACCGCCACTTCGCCAAAACGATCGACAACCAAGCCTGGCAAGCCATCGCTATCACCGTAAACCCAGCGATAACACTGCTGCGGATACCACAGCTCACGCCCGCTTTGTGCCACCTGCAAACGGTGCACGAGCATGGACTGATCGAGCTTGGCGCTGCTATCACGGCTGAATAAACGCGCGCAAATCAGCTGCTCAGGGCTGACCACCGCCACCCCCAAGGCTTTACCATTGGCCATTTCCACCACGACTTCTGTGCCATTTTGCAGCCCCTTTAGCGGCGTGACTTCAATATCCACCTCGTTGCTGTATACCCATTGGTGGCCTGCTTTAAGGCGGCGTTCGGCATTGGCTTTAAGTCTTAGGGTTTGCATGGAGGCTCCAACAAAGTGGGGTAACAGAAAGGTGCGCAATTATACCTACTTAGTAACAAACATACCTG
>JBDKHD010000101.1:0-6845 GCA_039797885.1 Pseudomonadota bacterium | reverse complement strand
CATCCATACGAGTGACTTTGGTGGCGCAGCCTGAAGCCAGCAGCACGCCTGCGGCAACCAAACCCATGGCAGTTAAACGGATCATTTTATTCATGGTTTACTTCCTTTGTGATGATTAATTCGTAGCGGTAGTTTGCAACAGTTCGCCCGTTGCGGATTTTTTGGCTTTCGGATCTTGCACAGGTGGCAGTACACGCACGCGCCACAGGTGAATATCCCCTGCGTTTAAGGTCACGCTCTTGTCGTTATACTGCATGCCTGTGGGCATTTGCGAGCTGAGCTTGAGCTGATGCTCGCCAGGCTCGACCAGCACGCGACGCACGCGGATGTCTTGCGGCAACAGCAGCCAGTTGCGCGTTTCTGCCGCATCGATGGCCTGCATAGTGATTTTTCCTGCAAAAGACAGCAACAAGCCCGCGCTACCGCCTGCGTGTTTAAGCTGATCGGCGGCCAAGGCTTTCACAGAGGCGCGCGCCAAGGCCATATTAATGTCCGCACCTGCGCGCGTCATTTGCTCTTGAATGCCCATCAGGGCGGGGTTGGAGGATTTCAGCATTTTATAGCTATGGCCATCGACGCTTAAATCCGACTCACCCAAGGCTTTGACAGGCTCGTAGTAGGGTACGGTCACGCGCAGGCCCGAGCCAATGGCATTGAGCAGGCCGATTTGCTGTGCAGTATCGAAGGCGGGGCCCATGCCCACGGTTTTGGTAAAGCTTGACAGCATGTAGCCCACTTCGGTGGCATCCAAGTAATTGGCGACGGCATCCAAAATGCCTTTGTCGGCATAGAGCAAATAGAACCATGCCAGAGCATAGCTATCCGAGGTAAAGCCCACGGGCGTCAGCGCCAATGCGCGCTTGGCTGGGTCTACGCTTAGAATCAGGTTCATTTCTTTGCGCTGCGGGGCAAGGCCTTTGTGTTCCAGCACCACCAGCTGTGCTTTTTTATCGTCCCACTTGTTCAGCTCGGCTTGCTGCTCTTTGCTGAGCTTTTTCTTGGCAAGGTTTTGCCATTCGCCGTCAAAGTCGCGGGTTTTGCGCATCATGCGCACCACGTCAAACCACGCTTGCGCGCCCATGTCTTTATCGAGGCGATATTGCTTGGTGTAGCCACGGTCGTAAGATTCGGCGGCTTTTTGATAGCTGATACGAGCATCGTCAAACTCACCGCTCATTTCAAAGCTCAAGCCCGCTAAATAGTGCGCCATAGCGTCGTCGCGGTATTTGATGGCGTCCATATCGATGAGGTTGCCGTTGAGCAAAGAGAAGATTTTCATCAGCTTGGTGAAAGTGCCTTCTTCTTCGTTTTCGGCTTTGTAGTTGCCTTGGCGGGCATTGAGATCGTTCAAGCGAATAATCAAACGACGGGCTTCGATGTTGGCATTTTCCAGCGCCGTTTCACGCGCATCGGTGCTGGTCGCTTGTTGTGCCAAACCAAAGTAGTTCAAGGCTTTGTAGTAGTTGATAAAGACCCGCTCGAAATCCGCACCTGGGTAGGGCGACTGACGTGGGTTGCTCATCATCGCCTTTACTGTGTCGTTCATATAGACGGTTTCGAGGTCTTCGGCGATTTTTTGCGCGGTTTCGAGGTAGTCGTTACTGGCGTTAAAGTCGCCTTCGAGGTGCTTCACGACCGCCAGTTCTAGGTTGTAGAGCAAACGATCATCGCCATCGGGTTTGAGGGCTTTTTTAAAGCCCGCTTCGGAGGCGGCGTAATCGCCTTTTTGCAGATCTTGCACGGCACTGGTCACGCCCTGACCGTAGGTCGCACAGCCACCCAGCCCAAGGGCAACCAGTAAAAAAAACAATCGATAGTGCTTAAGCATTCGAGGCTCACCTCCCTGTAGAAATGGAAGAGGTGAGTCTAGACGAAAGGGCTTATTGCGCCAATCCTGTTTCGTCGTTTTGGCCTGATAAACCAAGGATTTTGAGCGGTTTTTCGTCTTCGTCTAAC
Source organism: Pseudomonadota bacterium (assembly GCA_039797885.1). GTDB lineage: Bacteria > Pseudomonadota > Gammaproteobacteria > Pseudomonadales > Oceanobacteraceae > Venatoribacter. Next base: position 4,889 of record JBDKHD010000101.1, on the reverse strand, counting down.
ACGGGCTTGCCCAAAGGGCTCACGCGCGTAGCCAGCTCGGCGGCTTTGGCGGCATCTTCAACCAACTGTTGCGCCAGGGTTTGCTCAAAACCACAGGCGATGCACTCGCGCACATCATCGCCCTGAGCGTTTTTATACATGCGCGTGGTGTCGATTTTGGAGCACTTGGGGCAAACCGTGCCTGCAATAAAGCGCTTGGGGCGATTGCCGTTATCGTATAAAGCCATGCCAAACCTCTGTGTCATCAAGGCCGCGCATTATGCGCCCATTTCGCTATAGAAAAAACGGCAAAAAACTTAGGGGTTTAGCCTGTTTGCCGAGAGCGTAGAGTGCTGGCTGCAACGGCTTTTGGTTACGGTGAAACTTCGGCACACAACTCGCAGACACGCGGTAAATACATCCATGTACGCTCGGATGCGGCGTCCCTGCCGCATACGGTCTGCTCTTTATGTGCCGAAGTTTTATAACACAGTGTCGCGCCCAAAATGACGAAGATCCGATTTAGCCTTCGCGCCTGAGGCGCTCCATCACTTCGGCGGTGTGTGGGCGCAGGCCTCGCCACAGAAAAAAGGCTTCGGCGGCTTGCTCCACCAGCATGCCCAAGCCATCTAAGGTTTTGTGCACGCCATTGGCAAAAGCCCATTGGTTAAACACGGTGCGACCCTTGCCGTACATCATGTCGTAGGTCACGGTTCTGGGTTTGAGCGCAGTCACAGGCACGGGAGGCAAGTCGCCGCTTAGGCTGGCGCTGGTGCCGTTGATAATCAAATCAAAGCTGCCTGCAAGCTCTGCAAACCCCGAGGCCGAAACCGCGCCCAGCTCGGCGAAATCCTGCGCCAACTCTTCGGCTTTGCTTAGGGTGCGGTTGGCGATAACCACCTCAGCGGGGCTTTCTTCCAGCAAGGGCTGAAGTACGCCGCGCACCGCGCCGCCTGCGCCCAGCAACAAAATACGCTTACCTTTAAGCTCGACCTTGTGGTTGAAGGTTAAATCCCGCACGAGGCCTGCGCCGTCGGTGTTGTCGGCGTAAATACGGCCACTGGGCAGCTTCATCAGGGTGTTGACCGCACCCGCGCGCTTGGCGCGCTCGCTGTGTTCATCGGCAAAATCAAAGGCATCCTGCTTAAAGGGCACAGTAACATTCATGCCCGCGCCACCGTACTGAAAGAACTTTTGTACTTTCTCGGCGAACTGGCCCTTTTCAATCAAAATGGCTTTGTAGAGCATGTCTTGATCGGTCAGCTCGGCAAAATGATGGTGAATCTTAGGCGATTTGCTGTGGCTAATGGGATTGCCCACTACGGCGTAAACGTCTGTCATGGTAAAACCTTAACCCGTTCATCAGGGTAAAACAGGTAAATTGAATTGTTATGGGCTTAGCGCAACTGCTGGCCATCAAGGGTGCGAATGACCGACGGCTGCGTTTTACCGCCGAGTTCGCCCGCTAAAATGCCATCCAGGCCCGTCTTAAAGTACTGTTCCACTTCCTGCTGGCTACGCGCTGGCTCTAAAGTGGCGGGGTTGGCCGAGGTCGAAACCAAAGGGCCTATTTGCGCGCAAAGCGCTTGCACCAACGGGTGAGCACTAACACGCACGGCTAAACTCGAATGCTCACCTTTAAGGCAAGCGGGCACACAAGACTTACAAGGCAGCACCCAGCTGACATGCCCTGGCCATGTGGCCTGTACTTTGGCTAAATCCTCTTGGCTTAGCGGCTCAAGCCAAGGCTCCAGCTGGCTAAAATCCGCCGCCACCAGCACCAGACCTTTTTGCCAAGGACGGTCTTTGAGCGCCAAAATTCGCTCGATGGCGTGAGTGTTTTTCGGATCACAACCCAAGCCCCAAACCGCTTCCGTCGGATAGGCAATGACGCCGCCTTTGGCAACAATTTCTGCGATTTGTTCAAGGGAAAAAGTATGAGACATGGCAGGCTACAACAACGAAAGCCGCACCCTACTGTATGGCCATAGGGCAAGCAAGCAGCTTTTTGTAACTAAAGCGGTGGCTCGTCACCGTGGTTTACTGTTAGTGAAAGCAGCATCGACAAATGGCACAGCGGGCGGCCTGAATGATCAGACAGCTCGCTCATAAAAGCTTGGCAACGCGCGAAGTCAGCAAGGCTGCTGGCGGGTTTGCTCAGAACGTTTCGCGCTATTAAAGCAGCGGTTAAGTCGCGGTCGAGCATAAAAGTATCCTTGCCTGCCATGCGCAAAAACGCCGCCGCCGATACCCCTCCAAGCTGTACGCCATTTTTCTGCAAAAAACGCCACAGGCCAACAATGTCCGAGCTTGGCCAGTTGGCAATAAAATGGCCAAAGCTGCCATGCTTATCACTTTGCTGCAAAATCATCTGCGCGTTAATGGGGATGCTTTTCAGCTTGGGCAAATGCCGAATCAGCTTAGCGTTGCCCATGAGGCGCGCAAAATGCTCGCCATCGAGTAACAACATCTTGCGCGGCACAAAGCCCCAAAAGGCCTCCTCAAAGTCGGGCCAGCGCGCATCGACCACCGTGTGTTTTAGCCCTGCTCGAAAGATGCGTTGCGTCATCAGCGACAGGTAACGGTCATCCCCCAGAGCGCGCAGCTGTGCATCCGAGCTAGGCGTAGGCAAATAGGCTTCCAAGGCCGCTTGATCGCCCGCAAAACGGCGCAGCACATAGTCATACAGCTTTGCAAAATTCGGAGTCTGGCTCATGGTTTTATTATCAACAAAACTGCTAAAGATATATCTATATATTCCTTTTTAAGAAATAGACAGATGCTTAAAATCACCCAGGTCTTAGGCAGGCACGTTCATGTTGAAACACCTGCACACCTATTCTGAAAGAGGGTTCAAATTATGTCAGCAGCAAAACATCAGCTCGTTATCATCGGCGGTGGCACAGGCGGCATCAGCGTAGCGGCCAAACTGCGCCGCGAACAAGCCAACCTCGACATCACTCTTATTGAGCCGTCCGAGTACCACTACTACCAGCCCGCCTGGACCTTGGTCGGCGGCGGTGCTTACCCTGCACAGGCCACACGCCGCCCCTTTCAAGACGTACTGCCCAAGGGCGTAAAACACATTGCTCAAACCGCAACCGAGCTGCTGCCCGACAGCAACCAAGTCAAACTCGCCAATGGCGATGTTATCGGTTACGACTACTTGGTGGTTGCCGCAGGCATTCAAAGTAACTGGAGTGCCATCAAAGGCTTGGAAGAAACGCTGGGTAAAAACGGCGTTACCAGCAACTACCATTACCAACACGCCCAATACACTTGGGAGCTGGTGAAAAACTTCAAGGGCGGCATAGCCATCTTCACCCAGCCTGTCGGCGCGGTGAAATGCCCAGGCGCACCGCAAAAGGCGCTCTATCTCTCCGCCGACTACTGGCAAGATAAAGGCATCAAACTGGACAGCCTGCAATTTCGCAGCGGCGGCGCAGGTATCTTCGGCGTGCCTTTCTACGCCCAAGCTCTAAACCAAGTGATTAAAGCCTATCAAGCCGACACCCACTACGGCCAATCCTTAGTCGAAGTGCGCGGTGCTGAAAAAATCGCGGTATTTGAAAGCAGCAAAGACGGTGAAAAAATTCGCGAAGAAGTGGCCTTCGACCTGCTGCACGTTGTGCCGCCACAAAGCGCACCCAGCTTTATTAAAAATAGCCCGCTGGCCAACGCCGACGGCTGGCTGGAAGTCAACCAACACAGCCTGCGCCACACGCGCTACAACAACGTCTTTGGCTTGGGTGACTGCACCTCTAGCCCCAACAGCAAAACCTGCGCCGCCATCAAAAGCCAAGCGCCCGTACTGGTAAAAAACCTGCTTAGCGCCATCGCCAAAGAAGAAACCAGCGCGCATTACGACGGCTACGCCGCCTGCCCGCTGACCACCTCTCACGGCAAAGTGCTGTTGGCCGAGTTCACCTACGGCGGCGTGATTTCAACCACCTTGCCCTTGGATTCGCGCATTCCGCGCCGCTTCTACTGGTGGTTAAAGCGTTCGTTTATTCCTTGGTTCTACTGGAACTTGCTGTTAAAAGGCCGCAACCTGCCCGAAACCCACAAGGCGCGTAACTTTGCCGCCGAGCTTAGCAAGCCCATCGAAGCCTAAACCCAGCCGCCTTAGCGCGGCGTTTCGGCGCACAATGAGCAGGACGTAGATTGCCTGGCCGCTTCTTGTTCCTGACAAGCGCGGCATTCACCCCGTCCTGGGGATCGATGGCAATCTCCGAGCCCCCAAGGATGGGTTCATGGCGTGCCTGCGAGTTGTGTGCCGAAAGGTAGCCGCAAGCCAAGGCAGCATAAGCCACCTTGGCTGCATTTAGGCGCAGCTATTCAAAAACTGCGTTGTGATAAAGCTGCTGCACGTCTTCCAAGTCGTTCAACATGGCGGCAAAGCGCTCAAACTGCGCCGCGTCATCCCCACTAATAGGATGCTCGGTTTGCGGTAGATAAGTAATTTCCTCCACCTCAAAATCCACCTTGGCATTCCAGCCTTGTAGCGCATTTTTGGTTTTGAAATAGTCGGTAGGCGGGCATAGCACAGTAATCATACCGTCTTCGCTGTCGATATCTTGCACATCGACATCGGCTTCCATCAAGGCTTCCAACACAGGCTCTTCGTCGTCGCCTGCAAAAACAAACATGGCGCGATGATCAAACATATGCGACACCGAGCCTTGGCTGCCCAGCTTGGCTTTGCACTTAGTGAATACGCCACGGATATCACCAAAGGTGCGGTTATTGTTGTCGGTCAAGGCGCTGATTAAAACCATCGCACCGCCTGGGCCTATGCCTTCGTACAAGGACGGCTGGAAATCTTCACCCGCACCGCCTTTGGCTTTCTCTAATGCTTTCTCAATGACGTGGCTAGGCACTTGGTCTTTTTTGGCTTTATCAATCAGGCT
>JBDKHD010000100.1:0-15483 GCA_039797885.1 Pseudomonadota bacterium | reverse complement strand
AGCTTATCCAACTCATCTTATTTCGAAGATTGGCAAAGGTACTCTAATTCTCACCAACAGTTTTTACCCTTTGGTGGATTGTTAGGAGAATTCAGTTATCAAGGCGATATATATAACGCTTTAGATTGGTTGAAAGTTGGACAGGTGTTACAAATTGGAGGTAAAACCTCGTTTGGCTTAGGTTGTTACAAACTCATTTATTAAGTAAATATGGATAATAATGGCTAAAATAAGGACTTGATTTTACGCTCGATACGGTAAGCTTACTGGCTGCGTAAAAGACCCCGTGGCGTGATATTTCACAGCGATCGAGGCTCACAATACACAAGTAAAATGCTGAGAACAGAGCTGGAAAAAATGCACATTAAACCGTCTATGGGCGATGTTGGAGCCTGCTGGTAAACGCAGTTGTTGAACGATTTTTTGGCAGTTTAAAGCACGACTGGATACTGAAAGTGCATCACGCAACGCGTGAAGAAATGGCTAACGATGTGGCAGCGTATATGCGCTATTACAACTTAGAAAGGCTTCATACAGCCAACGGTGACATGAGTCCTGTTGAGTATGAAAATTGTAAAAACAAAGTATCTACGTTAGGTTGACCAGAACATCACCCACAAAAGCGCCCATGATGGCGCCTTCTATACGGCCGTGAGGGGTTGGCATGGCTTCTTCCTAATAAAAACAAAACGCTTAGAGGTTAGCTTGTTTTTTCAAGAGGGCTGACTTGAGGCTCGGTTAGCTCAAGGCTGCTATCGGGTTTTACACCAATGCGTAAAATGCGGTTGTTTTCGGTTTCGGCCACAGTCCAAACCATATTGGCCCAGCGGCAGCTGTCGCCGACGACAGGGGCCTTGCCCAGCTTGCGTTTGAGCTGTTCTTCAATGGTTTGGGCATCGGTTTTTTCTACTTGAATAGGGTAAAACAGCGCTAAATCCGCAATCAAAGCTTGGCCGTCGATGAGGAAGTCACCAAAGAAATTATGGCTTAGGGCTTTTTCGGGCTTGTCACTGAACATATGGCCTAACACGGGAAGGTCCGCTTCGTGTCCCACTATGCACAGAATGTCACCTGCCTGTAGGCGGGTGCTGCCTGAGGGGTGCAGCAGTTGGTTATCGCGAAAGAGTGCCACAATGCGGGTGTTGTCGGGCATGTGCAGCTCGCGCAGCTCCGCACCTACGCACCAGCGTGTGGGTTTTAAACGGTAGATAAACAGCTCCCATTGGCTGGCCAGCTGAATCTCAAGCCCTAGACGAGAAATGGGCATGGGCATTTCAGGAACGACGACATGCGCGTGGCGTGCCGCCCAAGAGAGCGTTGTGCCCTGAAACACCAAAGACACCAGCACAATGACGAAGGCGACGTTAAAGAACAGCTGAGCTTTATCCAGCCCTGCCATAAGAGGGAAAACGGCCAAAATCACAGGGACAACGCCGCGCAACCCCACCCAAGAAATAAAGCTGCGCTCTCTAAAGCCAAAGCCTCTAAAAGGAATTAAGCCAATAAACACCGAGGCGGGACGGGCGACAAAGATCATCCATAAGGACAGCAGCAGCGCAGGAATCAGAATCGGCAAAAGCTCAGCGGGGTTCACCAGCAAGCCCAGGATCACAAACATGCCGATTTGTGCCAGCCAAGCTAGGCCATCGAACATATGCAAAATACCGTGGCGGTTGCGGATGGGTTTGTTGCCAAGCAGCAGGCCGCACACATAGACCGCCAAAATACCGCTACCACCGACTTCGTTTGCCAGCGCAAATAAAATCGTACCACCTGCTACGGCCAACAGCGGGTAGAGGCCATCGGCAATGGTTAGGCGGTTGATAAGCTGAAGCAGCAGCCAGCCACCGGTGATGCCGAGCAAAACGCCAAGGCCAAATTGCTGCACCACACTCACCAGCACCGTCAGGCTAAAGCTGGTTTGGCCTTTGAGAAGCATGTCGATGAGAGTGATGGTGAGAAACATAGCCATTGGGTCGTTGCTGCCCGATTCAATCTCAAGGGTCGAGCCGACGCGCTCGTTGAGGCCTTTGCCTTTAAGTAGGTTAAAGACCACGGCGGCATCGGTGGAGCCGACGATAGCGCCGATGAGTAAACCTTGAAGGAGACTGAGCTTAAACAGCCACACCGCCATGATGCCCGTCAGTGCTGCGGTGATGACCACGCCTAAGGTGGCAAGGCTTAAGGCCGGCCACAGCGCCACGCGAAAGGTGGCGGCACGGGTGCGCATACCGCCATCAAGCAGAATAATGGCGAGGGCAAGGTTGCTGACGCCGTACATTAAAGAGTAGTCGGAAAAGACGATACCACCTGGGCCGTCTACGCCTGCGAGCATGCCCACGCCTAAGAAAATCACCAAAATAGGAACGCCAATGCGATTGGCCACCGAGCTCATGGTGATGCTGATGGCAACTAAAACGGCACCCACTAAAAGTAAGTGGTTGATGGTTATGGCATCCAAATAGAGCGTCCTTGGGTGAAAGGGCTTGGCCTTTTAAGCGCAAGCTCGCAGTGATTAACGATTAGGCAGAACGTTTTTCAGTTTTTCGTGCATTTTTAAAATGGCTTCTTCGGTTTCTTCAAAGCTGATGCAGCCATCGGTGACAGACAGCCCGTATTCCAAGTCATCCAAATTGGCAGGAATGTTTTGACGCCCGTGTTTGATGTTGGATTCTACCATAAGACCCATGATAGAACAGTTGCCTTCCAGAATTTGGCCGGTGACGTTTTCCATCACTAAGGGTTGCAGCGCAGGGTTTTTGCTGGAGTTTTCATGGCTGCAATCGATCATGATGTTTTGCGGTAAGTTGGACTTGGCCAGAGCTTGTTCGGCAAGTTGCACGTTCACGGAATCATAGTTGGGCTTGCCGCCACCGCCACGCAGCACTAAATGGCCGTAGTGGTTGCCTCGGGTCGAAACGATGGACACTTGGCCGTCGGCATTGATGCCAAGGAAGCGGTGTGGGTTTTGTACCGACATCAGTGCGTTGGTGACTACAGTTAAGCCGCCATCGGTGCCGTTTTTAAAGCCTACGGCAGAAGATAAGCCTGAGGCCATTTCGCGGTGCGTTTGCGATTCAGTGGTGCGCGCGCCAATAGCCGACCAGCTTATTAAATCCTGAATATACTGGGGTGAAATGGGGTCGAGCGCTTCGGTAGACAGGGGTAAGCCCATCTCGGCCAAATCGATCAGCAAGCGGCGGGCAATGTGCAGGCCGTCTTCGATTTTAAAGGTGTCGTTCATGTAAGGGTCGTTGATCAGCCCTTTCCAGCCCACTGTGGTTCGGGGCTTTTCAAAGTACACGCGCATAACAAGGTACAGGGTATCGCTGACTTTTTCGGACAGTATTTTTAAGCGTTGAGCGTAGTCTTTGGCTGCTTCCACATCGTGAATAGAGCAGGGGCCAACTACGATAAACAGGCGTTTGTCTTTGCGATCTAAAATATTGCGTACCACGGCGCGGCCTTGTTGCACGCTGGCAATGGCGCCTTCACTGACTTTGACTTCTTCTTTAAGCTGTTTTGGGGTAATCAAGGGCACAATGGATTCGACAATCAAGTCATCAATACGGTTATCGGTCATGCTTTTTTCCTAGAAGGCGAGTAAGTTTGGCTCGATTATGACAAATGCGTATAAAAATGCCCACGCTAAATTACGGTTTTATCCTGATGCGAAGCAAAATGACGCGGAGAAAGCAAGTTCTTGTGGAATAATGCCTGCGTCTTATTCAAACTTTTTGGCATATCTAGAGTGCAGGAGCGATTATGAAACTCCAACAGTTGCGTTATATCTGTGAGGTGGCGCGTTACAACCTTAATGTTTCGGCTACGGCGCAAGCCTTGTACACCTCTCAGCCTGGTATCAGCAAACAAATTCGCCTGCTCGAAGACGAGCTGGGCGTGGAGATTTTTGCGCGCAGCGGTAAGCATTTAACGCGCATTACGCCCGCAGGTCAGGCCATTTTGCAAATTGCCAGCGAAGTGCTGCGCAAAACCGAAAGCATCAAGCAGGTGGCGCAGGAGTTCAGCGACGAAGCACGCGGCAGTTTGTCCATTGCCACCACCCATACTCAGGCGCGTTATGCGTTGCCCAAAGTCATTGATAAGTTTATGCACAAGTACCCCGACGTCAGCCTGCATATGCATCAAGGTACGCCCATGCAAATCGCAGAGATGGCGGCCAACGGCACCACCGATTTTGCTATTGCTACCGAAGCCATGGAGCTATTTAGCGACCTGATTATGATGCCTTGTTATAAATGGAATCGCAGCATACTGGTGCCTAAAAATCATCCGCTGGTGGCCGAAGCGCAGCGCGGCAAAATCAGTCTAGATACCTTGGCGCAATACCCTTTGGTCACCTACGTTTTTGGTTTTACGGGGCGCTCGCACTTGGATGAAGCTTTCCGCAAGCACAATCTACTGCCGCGTATTGCCTTTACCGCCGCTGATGCCGATGTGATTAAAACCTATGTGCGCTTGGGGGTTGGGGTCGGGATTGTGGCGAGCATGGCTTACGACAAGGAGCTTGATACCGATTTGGTCGCCATAGAGGCAGGGCACTTGTTTGAACCCAGTATTACCAAAATTGGCTTTCGCAAAGGCACCTTTTTGCGCGGCTATATGTTTGATTTTATTAAGGCGTTCGCGCCTCATCTGAGTAAGAAATTGGTCGAGGACGCGGCCCTTTGCGCCAGCGCCATGGAAGTGGATGAGCTGTTTAAGGATATTAAGCTGCCGCAGTATTAGCGGCAGCGGCGGGATTAAAGATAGCGGTTGATGGTCAGGCCAATGTGATAGGCGTTGGTGCCGACTTCTTGGCTGCGACACACAGTCACTTCGGCCTCCAGGTTCTGAGTAGAACCACCGCCACTGGCGATGATCAAGCGACCAACTTGGTTTATCGCAACGGGCTTGCTGTGGCTAAGCTGAGCGCCATTACTACTGAGGTTCATGCAAATCAGCTCATAGCTGCTGCCGTCGTTGAGTTTTAAGGTGGCGGGGGTGGAAACTTGCATGCGAATGTAATCGCGTTTTTCCTGATAGTCTCTGGCTAAGCTCGACATCGTTGTGCTCCTTATTGTTTTTATGGACTGACACCGCCTAAATATTCTTTGCCTGCTAATGAAATAGCAACCCGAAAGACTGAAAATCGAGGGAAACTCATGATATTTTCCTAGTTTTTGTGACTTTTTAACGAGTCGTCGTAGTTGGGATTGCAAGCCGTGGCGCATGGCGTTAGTGTGCAGCGCACGAATTATGAGAGAGCAGATTGTGTCCGAACTTCCCCTTCAGGCTGAAATGGCTCAGGCACGCCAGTTGCTGGCATGCTTAGAGCCTAAGCCACTTCCCCATGCTGCACTGCACTTTGAGCATCATCTTCAGGCCGCTGCGACCTTATCGGGTGATGCCTTGGACTACTTTGCCCTAAACGACACGCAAACGGCTTTTTATTTGGCCGATGTGGCAGGCAGTGGCGTGGATGCGGCTTTGGTCGTGGTATGGTTAAAAACCCTGCTGCAAGGGCTTAAACATCAAGTGGGCGGGGCCGATGCGAAACTTTTGGCTCAACCATTGGCTGTACTGACCTTGCTGGATCAAGAGCTAAAGGCCACAGGCTTTGATAAGCACATCACCCTCTTTTACGCCGTAGCCGACAGTAAAAATGCCGAATTGCACTATGCCGTAGGTGGGCATTTCCCTATGCCTATTTTGCTAAGTCAAGGGCAAGCCCGCTACTTAGAGGGGCAGGCTATGCCCATCGGGCTATTCACTCCAGTGCGCTTTCGCGCGTACAATTGCCGCCTTCCACAAGACTTCCGCTTGTTTTTATGTTCAGACGGTCTGCTTGAGCTGATGCCAAGCACCCCAGAGCAGGATAAAGAAGCCAAACTTTTGGAAATGGTCAGTCAGGCTGCGGGTCATATTTCGCAGCTGGAAAGTGTTCTGCACTTGGCCGACTCAAAAGCTTGGCTGGATGACATAGCCATGCTCAGTGTTGGCTGGAGTAAGGTATGAGTTCTGCAAGTATTAAAGTGGCATTTGAAAACGGCGTGCATGTCATTCGTTTAAGCGGTGATGTGCGTTTGAGTCAGTGCCCTGCACTTGAAAATTACGTTGTCGGATTATTGAGTCATTCTCGATTTAATAATTTACTAATCGATCTATCACAAGCCGAAGGTTTGGATAGCACCACACTGGGTCAGCTTGCCAAAATATCTATCTTATGTCGTGAGCGTTTCGGCATTACCCCAACCATCGCTAGCCCCAACAAAAGTATTACTAAACTGTTATTAAGCATGGGCTTTGATGAGGTTTTTCATATTATTCGTGACTCTTTTGTCAGCGAAGGCGAATTTTGTGATTGGGTAGTAGAAACTTGGGATGAAGAAGAAGCCCGTCAGCAGGTGGTTTCTGCGCATCGAGTGCTGATGAGCCTAAATGACAAAAATAAAAATGAATTTCGAGAGCTGGTCGATTCCTTAGAATCGGGTTGCAGCGGGCATTAAAAATAGGAGCTTGATGTGGTTTTTAAAAAAGCAGCCGTGATTGGTGGAGGCAGTTTTGGCACGGTGGTGGCCAATATCTTAGCCGATAACGACATTCCTACAGTGCAGTGGATGCGCAACGAACAAGCCGCGCAAAGCGTCAATACCACACATGAAAACCCTCGTTATCTGCCTGGTATTAAATTAAATTCTAAACTTACCGCCGACACCGATTTATTGGCTTGCGTCCGTGATGCCGAGGTGATTTTTGTTTCCGTGCCCAGTAAATCGGTGCGCGAAGTGGTGCAAAGTTTTGCGCATATATTAACACCCAATCAAGCTTTAATTAGCACCACTAAGGGAATTGAGCCTGAGCGGTTTTTATTAATGAGCCAAGTGCTGGCGGAAATTTGCCCTAATAATCCCATAGGCGTATTAAGTGGCCCGAACTTGGCCAAAGAAATTGCGCAGCGAGAATTGGCCGCCACCGTAATTGCCTGTGCAGATGCTGAATTAAGACGCGCTATCCAAACCGCGTTAAGCTGCGATTATTTCCGCGTGTACGCTTCCAACGACTTGTACGGCGTCGAGCTTGGTGGTGCGCTTAAAAATATCTACGCCATTGTCACGGGTTTTGTTGCCGCTTTAGGTATGGGCGAAAACACCAAGAGCATGATTATTACCCGTTCGTTGGCAGAAATGAGCCGCTTTGCTGTCACCTTAGGAGCCAATCCTTTTACTTTTTTAGGCTTGGCGGGTATTGGTGATTTGGTTGTAACCTGCATGTCGCCCTTGAGCCGCAATTACCGCGTGGGTTATGCGGTGGGGCAAGGTAAAACTTTAGAAGAAGCGGTGGCAGAGTTGGGCGAAGTTGCCGAGGGTGTGAACACCTTGCGCTATGTGCGTGATAAAGCCAAAGAATTAAATGTGTACATGCCTTTAGTGATGGGCGCGTACGAAATTATATTCAATGGCGCTCCTGCAAAAATGGTGGCGCAGGGCTTAATGACGGGCGATCACGCCTCGGATGTAGAGTTTGCTTTGCCCCGTCACGAAATTTAACGAGCAAGAGGAAACACCGATGAAGGGTCTAAAGAATACGCTGCTGTCTGATGCTTTTTGGATAAGAACGCTTTTTTTGGTGGTATTTTATTTGGTGTTTCGCTTGCTGGATATTGTGTTATTGCTGGTTACTCTTGGGCAGTGGTTTTACCAAATAATCACAGGAGAAAAGCATCTGATACTGGCTGAATTTGGTGCTTCTTTAGGCGAGTATGCGAAACAAATTGCCGATTTTTTATCGGGTGCAAGTGATGAGAAACCTTATCCATTTCAAGACTGGCCCAAAAAATCACGAAATTAATTTAAAACCATAAAATAATAAAAACATGAAACCTATTTTGCACTTTTCTCATGCCAATGGTTTTCCAGGTGGCAGCTATCAAGTCATTTTAGATGCGTTAGCGCAAGACTACGACGTGCGCGTGGTCGATCGCATTGGTCATCATCCCGATTTTCCTGTTACCAATAATTGGCCGCATTTAGAGCAGGAGATGATCGAATATTTTGAAAAAAATTACACCGAGCCTGTGATTGCTGTAGGGCATTCTTTGGGGGGGATTTTAAGCCTGCGTTTGGCCTATAAGCGCCCCGATTTAATTAAAGCTGTACTGGTCTTGGATGTGCCTGCGCTGTCAGCCATCGAGGCCAAAGGGCTACGACTTATTAAATGGCTGGGCATGATGGATAAAGTCACTCCCGCATCGCGCATGGACGGAAGGCGTAATTTATGGGCGAATGCCGAAGAGGCGGTGGCTTATTTTCGTGGTAAAAAATTAATGAGCCAATTTGATGAGCGTTGTTTACGCGCTTATGTGCAAGCAGGAACCGTGGCTTGCGAAGGTGGTGTGCGTTTGCATTTTGACCCCAAGGTCGAGCAGGCCATTTATCGCACTATTCCCGATAATTTGGTGCTTAAAAAACCGCTTGGTGTCCCTGTGGCGGCCATAGGTGGCCAGCAAAGTAGCGTGTTTACCAAGTCGCAAGCCGCACGCATGAAAAATAAATTAAAAATAAATTTCGAATGGCTCCCAGGTACGCACATGTTTCCGCTTGAGTATCCTGATGCTACAGCGGCAACCATTAAAAAATTATTAAAAGAAATGACGGCATGAGCGCGCGTAAAAAAACGTCCAAACCCAAACAAGGGCTGTGGTTTGTGGCCTTGTTGGGGCTTTTTATTAGCTGCCTTGGCGCCAGCTGGTTGCTGCAAGCCAAAGGGCATTACGGCTATACCTTTTGGTATGATTTTTTTGCTATTCAATCTCATATTGAAAAATACGCACCGCAGAATTATTACAAGGAAGGCTTTGCGGCTTTACCTGCATCCGAGCACATTCGTGCTTTTAATGAAATCAGCGAGGCGGTGCACCAGCAGGGTTTGGGGCTATCTGAAATTCAATATCAGTATCGTGGTGAGGCTGTGCCTTTGCTCACACAAGCTGAGTGCGTTCATTTGCAAGATGTGGCCAATCTTATTGATGTGCTGACTTATTCAGCAGCTGTGGTCGCCGCGTTAACGATTTTATTATTATTTTATTTAGTGAAAAGCCAAAGCGCACCACAACCGCGCATGCAGCTTCGGGCGTTGTTGTTGTTACTAATAGGCGCACCCGTGTTGGTGTGGGCGCTGGGGGCGAAAAAAGTTTTTTATCAGCTGCACGTATGGATATTTCCAGAGGGACATCAGTGGTTTTTTTATTATCAAGAGTCCTTAATGAGCACCCTGATGAAAGCACCCGATTTGTTTGCAGGCATTGGCATAGCGATTTTTTTGGGTGCGATACTGTTATTTGTGTTGATGTTGCTTGCCTTGTATTTTTTAAAATGGCGCAGCGGATTTAAAGCTTAATAACTTCCCAGAATTAGGGTGAAAAATATCCAGCTCGCGCGCGTGCAGCATCAAGCGGCTGCTTTCTTTGGCGCTTTCAGGCGCGTAAAACGGGTCGCCAATAATCGGGTGGCCGAGCTTGAGCATGTGTAGACGCAATTGGTGTGAGCGCCCCGTTTTCGGAAAAAGCGCCACGCGTGTGCTTTGTTCATCTTGGCTAATGCGCAGCCAGCGTGTCAGTGCATAACGACCTTCACAATGACTGATTTTTTGTAGTGGGCGGTTCGGCCAATCCACAGTAATAGGCAGGTTCACACAACCCATAGTGCCGCGTAATTTTCCTATTAATGAGGCTTCGTACACCTTGCGTGTTTGTTGTTTTTCAAATTGCTGCTGCACCGCCGTGAGCGCTTTTTTATTGCGCGCATAAACCAAAAGCCCAGAGGTGTCCATATCCAAGCGGTGGATAATGTGCAGCTCACCGTAGGCTTCTTGCAAGCGGCCTACCGCGCTGTCTTTATTATAAAGACCGGGTACGCTTAAAAGCCCTGCGGGTTTATCGATGACAATCAGCTGGGCATCGATAAATACAATGGGTGGCAAACCTGCTTTGTTACTCATGCGCTGATATTAACCGCAAGGCTTTCAGGCAGATTACGGATAATCATGGCCTTGCTTAAATCCAAACCTGCGGCTTGAGTGGGCTTAGGGATGTGCACAATAAAGCCTGAACCGGGTGCGTCTTGGCGGGGTTGGCCTTTTTTGTCTTTGATATCGGTCAGTTTAAAACCAATATTGCCATCGGGCGTCATCAGCTCTAAAGAGTCGTTTAATTCAAAACGATTTTTTACATCCAAAATTAAATAATCGCCTTTGTCTTCGGCCACTTCGGCAACAAATTGTTGCTTGGTGCTGATAGACGTGCCGCGTTCGTAATTTTGATATTCATCGTGCACGTGGCGACGGAAAAAGCCTTCGGTAAAGCCACGGCTGGACATGTTTTCCAGCACGTCCATAAGGCGAATATCAAAAGGTCGGCCTGCGGCGGCATCGTCAATGGCTTGGCGGTAGGCTTGCGCGGTGCGCGCGGTATAATAATGTGATTTGGTGCGGCCTTCGATTTTCAGTGAGTGCACGCCCATTTTCATTAAGGCCTCAACGTGCTGAATGGCGCGCAGGTCTTTGGAGTTCATAATGTAGGTGCCATGCTGATCTTCAAAGGTCGGCATGTATTCGTTGGGGCGGTTTAGCTCCTGTAATAAAAACACTTTCTCAGAAGGTGCGCCTGCGCCCAAAGCTGGGTCGAACTGTTGGACGGCCGAAGCGAAGTTGTTTTCATCGATGCCAATGGGAATGTAATCGCCGCCTGCTGTTTCTTTGGCTTCGTGGGCGTCGTATTTCCAGCGGCAGGCGTTGGTGCAGGAGCCTTGGTTGGCATCGCGATGGTTGATGTAACCCGACAGCAAGCAGCGACCAGAGTAAGCCATGCACAGTGCGCCATGAACGAAGACTTCCAGCTCCATTTCAGGGCTTTTTTCGCGAATTTCAGCGACTTCGTTTAAAGATAATTCACGCGATAAAATAATGCGGCTAACGCCTTGGCGTCGCCAAAACTCTACGGTGGCGTAGTTGACGACGTTGGCCTGCACCGACAGGTGAATGGTTTGGTCTGGCCATTTGTCTTTGACCATCATAATAAGGCCGGGGTCGCTCATGATCAGCGCGTCGGGGTTCATTTCGATGACGGGCTCAATGTCTTTGAGGTAGGTGGCAATTTTGTTGTTGTGGGGGGCAATGTTGCTGACCACATAGAGCTTTTTGCCCAGCTCGTGCGCGCGGTTGATGCCTGTGCGCAGGTTGTCCAAGGTAAAGTCGTTGTTACGCACGCGCAGGCTATAACGCGGCTGGCCTGCGTAAACGGCATCGGCACCGTAAGCAAAGGCGTATTCTAAATTACGCAGAGTGCCTGCGGGGGAGAGAAGTTCGGGGATCATATTGCGCACCTTGGAAAAAAAGCGCGCGCAGTATACCAGAGTTAAACGCTAAGGTTTAGTTGCCTAAACCAAAGAGGCTAACATCGGCGTCTTTGAGCAGTAAAAAGTAGTCTTTTGCCAAGGGGCGTTGCGCTTTTTGGCCGACCTGCGCAAGGATTTCGGCTTCCAGTTCTTGCCAGTAAAGGCGCAGCTCTTGGCTGTTGTGGCCCAGCTCGTCCATTTCATCCCAGAGCGCTGTTAGGCTACCTAGGATGAGCGCCATATCGTCGCAATCGGGGTCAAACAGGCTTTCCAGCGCGCTGTGCAAGCAGGCATTGCACAGTTCTAAAATACGAAATGCGAGATTATCGGCTTCGGCGAGGTTTTCGCGCCAATTCATAAAGTCTTCGTGAAAGCGCAATAAATTGGCTTCGGATTTCAGCTCGCCGCGCAAAAAACTTAAGTGTTTACTTAAAAATTTAAAGTAGGGTGCGCAGTCGATGTTTTGGTGTTCTTGCCAAAATTGCACATGGGGGGAATTGATTTGTGCCAGCGCAGCGCACAGGGCGCTACGCTGCAAGTGGGTGAGGGTCACTGTTTAATAAGGCCTTGTGAGTTGAATTGCAGAGTTTGAAAGAGGTTGGGGCGTGCCCAATGACTGCCATTTAGAGCGGCATTAATGCGTTTTTCAAATTTCTCTTGGTTGGTATTGCGCACAAATCGTTGCGTGCCGCTTAAATCATTGCCAAAGAAATCTTCCCAATGGCCAAGCAAATAGGTTTTGGCTTGGGTGTTTTTCATAATGGATTCGGGGTAGTTGTCGATTTGCTCAAAAGAGGCAGGGCAAATAATGGCGACATCAAAACCTTTGTCATCGTTTAAATCGGGCACAACGCCCTCTTGTTCGGCACTGGCGGCATCTTGGTAGAAGATACGATAAACAGGCTGTTTTTCATCGTTCAGAAAGTCAATGACGTAGGCCATGGTTTGGCCTTCACGCCATGCAAAGGCATGCCAAGGGTATTTTTTTAAGGGCTTGTCGTATTTGCCTTGCATCAATTTAATGCCCATAAAATGCGGAGCGTGCGAAGATTTTATGGCCATCACCCGCGCTTTACCGCTGTCGCTGTAATACCATTTTCCGGGCTTCTCGCGCGTAGCCATGTCATCGTCCACGGCGGTCATACGTTCTGCGGGAACGTAATTGGCGACGGTATTGATGGCGGTTTTCGAGCCGTATAAATGACTTTTGGGCGCGTATTTTTCCATGATGTAGGGCACGTCGATCAAATGATCGTAATGCGCATGACCAACCAGCATGATGCTGGCCGCTGAAGATTCGGGCATGTATTTATCCACGGCCTCGTGGTCGGAGCTTAGGGGAATAAAAGGCCCTGCCAGAATAAAATTGGGGTTGGAAAACATCGGGCCGGTCAGCACCACTTCGTCACCGTATTGCATACGCTGGCCGCCCACACCCAAATATTGAATGCTCAGTGGTTTTTCAGCAGAGGCTTGTGCGCTAGGCGGAGCATCGTATTCGGGAATGCGAATTTTAGAGGAGCATCCAGCAAGAGCTAGGCTTAAGGTTAGGGCGGTGAGGAGAAGGGATTTAGACATATCAGGTCCATTATTGTAATTGTCGGGCGATTATAGAGAGATTCAAAAATAAGTGAAATAAAAGGAACTTAATCGTTCCTTTCTGTCCTAAGAGTGGCTAAAGTGCAGCCCTATAAATGATTCTTGTCATTTATTAAGCAGGAAGCTGTCAATAAAAGTTGGATTATTTCAAAATAAACTCTATTGTACAAAAAACATACAATAGGCGGGTGCGTATCATGGCAAAGCTCATACTGAAAAAGCAAAAAGAAACCTTGCTAAAAGGCGATATCAAAACCATTACGCCTTTGGGTTTTGAGTGTGATATCGATTTGGCTTTGTTGGAGCAGTTGCGCGAGCCTTGTGGTCGTTATTGTTTGTTGGATTTTGAGCTGGAACTGATTGATAACAGCGGTCCTGTGAGTATTAAAGGCAATGCTTCGGTGTTTTCGTTACGCCGTGCATCGCAAAGCCAAGGGCATTTAACTGCGCGTTTTCATAATTTAGAGCAGGGTGCGTATCGCGTTATTGCCGAGCATCTTAATCCTGAAAAAGTCGTCAATTTAAGCAAGCTCAAAAGCAAACGCCTTGCCTAACTTCATTTTGGCATCCTGAGCTTATTGTAATAACAACGCATCATTTCTTAGTTTTGGCACTGATATAGGCTAAAACGCGTATCCGCCGCGATCGAATCCACCCGCTTAAAGTGCTTTTTCAGCGCGCCCAAATAGGGCAGGTGTCGATTGGCAATCACAAACAAAGCTCCATCTGTTTTTAAATGTTTTTTGCTTTGTGCAAACATTCTAAGCGCGATATTGGTCAGCTCTTTATGGCCGTCGTGAAAGGGTGGATTGCAGACAATAAAATCAAATTGCTCGCTTATTTGTGCCAGGCCATCGCTGTGAATGCAGCGCACAGGCTGTTGAGCCAGCTGTTGGGCATTATGCTTAGCTGAGTGCACTGCCAAGTAGGAATCATCACAGAGTGTCAGCGAGTTAAGCGTATTTTTTTGCGCAATGCTTAAGCCTAAAAGGCCGTTACCACAACCTAAATCACACAGGTCGCCGTATAAGTTGGGGATGTTTTCCAGAAGTACGCGGCTGCCAATATCCAGTTTGTCGCGTGCAAAGACACCAGGCAGGGCTTCCAGTTTTAAATCTGCGTAGTCATAACCGCGCCAAAGTGGCAGCTTAGGCAAGGCTTTGAGCTTAAGCTTCACCAACCGAGCTTTTTTGTGCAAGGGCAGCTGCTGGTAATGGCTGTGTTCTTCCAGCCAGTTGAGCCAGCTAATCGGCCAGTGTTTGGTCATGCCCGCCAATAGGTAATGGGTGTCTTCTGGCAGTTGGGCTTGGCAGGTTGCGAGATAGAAATGCAGTAGTTCAAAGTTTTTAGGCACTTTGATCAGCACTTGCTTGGCTTTGGGCAAGCTCTCTGGTGCAAAAAAAGCAGAGGCGATACTGATTTGCTGGCGTTGTAAATTGTGCTCGGCGGCTTGTGCGGCGCTTTGTGAATCCAGCCAGCGCGAGGCCTGCGGCAATGCACAAGCCAAAGCGCCATAGCGGTCGTTAATAATAAGCGTGCTGGCGTTTTTGTCGCACTCTTGCCAGAGGTATTCATCGGCCGCATCCCAGGCTTTGGCGATGTGCTCAGGTAAAGGCGGCCAGCATTCAAGCTTGAGCGTTAAATTCTGCCACTGCATCAGTAAATATCTTTGGTTAGGTTGCCGTCTAACTGATCCAGTAAGGATTTGCTGCGCTCGGGCTTGTCTTCTGCTTTGGTTTTGGGCGTATCTTTCGCCGCAGACGTGCTGGTTTGCTCGATGCTAAGTTGCGCGGCTAGCTGCTCTAAGCGTTCTTGCTCTTTGGCGGCTGGATTTTCGGCGAGGAATTTCTCATAGGTGGAAGGAATGCGGCGGCCTTTGACGCGTTTGCCAACCTGACGGTCGGTGCCGAGCTGTTTTTTGAGTTTGGATTTGCTGCCAGTGCGCACATCGTGAATGCGTTTTAAGGAGCGGGTCTTTTTTGCACGGGTCATGATGGAGCTCGAAAACGAAATTCGCTGCATTCTACCTGAATTCTTAAATAATGCCGCTATCCAATGCAACGGCTAAGGTTTGGGTAAGCTCCTGCGCCTGCGTTAAAAATCCTTCTTGCCAGTTACCGCGTAGCAGCACAGGCTCTTGCACCCAGCGCCATTTTAGCCCTGTGGTAATGCTATTTAGCGCGCGCACTGTACCTTCGCCACCACCTTGGCCTGCACGAATCAGCGCGGCGCAAGGCTTGCCCTGGGTGAGTTCCATGCAAGGGTAATAGCAGCGATCAAAGCAATCTTTTAAGGCGCCACTCATATAAGCCAAGTTTTCAGGCGTAAAAAGCAGCACGGCATCCGCTCGAATAAGGTGCTCGGCTTGGGTGTCGAAGGGGCTTTGCACGCAAAGCTTGGTGTTTTCGCACAGCGCTTGCAGAAAGCCTTCGCGGCAGGCGGCTAACAATTTTTGCGTGTTTTCGGACGGCGCATGAGCAACAAGAAGCAG
>JBDKHD010000099.1:0-7078 GCA_039797885.1 Pseudomonadota bacterium | reverse complement strand
ACAATCGGCAACAGGGCTATCTCGCCTGGAATGTTACGAGCTTCTATTTGTTCGGCAATGTAATGCAAGTAGCGTTCGCCACGCTCAGTAACACGATCCAAGTAATCTTGACGTGCTTTGTACCAGTTGAGCTGTGCCGTAATTTGCGGATTTTCAATGTTAATATCCAGCTGATAAGCTGCAATAATGCGCGTCCAGATGGTTTCGTGATGATTAACTTGGGCATTTTCAGGTTGCCATTCTTCAATGCTCAGTCTATTTTCGCTGGCACTGTCGAGGTATTCGGGGGAACTGGCTTTGTTGCCAATATGGCTACATGCGCTTAAAAGTAGGACGCTGGCTGCGGTTTGTAAGTATAAAATAATCGCCTTCATAAATAGTCACATAATATAGAGAACAGGGTAAGTCTAATGAGGCTAGCAGCGATGAGCAAGGATTCCCAGTAAATGATCTTCAACCAACCGAATATGATCAAGCCAGAACACACAGCGAAATGGCTTGAAAGTAAAGCGGCCTCGCGGCTTATGGTGTTGGAATCGGGTTGGTTGCGGCATTGGGTTAAGCAGCTTCGTGGTCAGCACTTGTTGTATTTGGGTGTCGATCCCAACCCTAAGTTTTTAAAAAGCAGTCGAGCTGTACACCGCTTCCGTTTGGGGTTGCCGTGGTCGGATTCGCGTGCGCAAGTTCAGGCGTTAATTGAAGAAGATGCCTGGCCTTTGTCCGATGCTTGCGTAGATGTCATTGTGTTGCAGCACGCCATTGATATGAGTACGCAACCGCATCAATTGTTACGCGAAGCCACGCGTTGCTTAGTTCCAAATGGTTATCTGATTATTATGGGGTTCAACCCGCATAGTCTGTGGGGTGGCTGGCGTTGGCTGCATAACCTATCCAGTAATTTACCTTGGATGATGCAGCCCGTGGCGAACTCTCGGCTGCAAGATTGGTTGTTACTGTTGGATATGCGCGTGGAGCAACGTTTTGCTTGTGGGCATGTGTGGCCGTTAAGCCTAGGTGCAGAGCGGATTACGCGTCGGGTTGATCGTGTTATGGCGGGCAACGCTTGGATTCCCGCCAACTTAAATCTGGTTGTGGCCAGAAAGACGGTGGCGGGTATGACAGCCATTCGCGCCGCCCGCCATCCTTTATTAAATAATCGCTTTGTTTTGCCTGTTGCAACGGCCAAGCAAGCGCATAACGAATAGTGTGTGATTCATGAAGGTGTACTTGTTTACCGACGGCGCCTGCAAAGGTAATCCAGGCCCAGGTGGCTGGGGTGCTTTGCTGCGTTATGGCAGCAAAGAAAAAGAATTGTGGGGCGGCGAGTTGCTCACTACGAATAATCGTATGGAACTGTTGGCGGCCATCGAAGGGTTGAAAGCGTTAACCCGCGCTTGTGAGGTGGTGCTGACGACGGACTCCAACTACGTTAAGCAGGGTATGGAGCAATGGCTGGCAGGCTGGAAGCGCAATGGCTGGCGCACCGCCAATAAAGAGCCTGTGAAAAATCAAGATTTATGGCAGCAGCTGGATGCTCAAGTACAGCGCCATCAGATTGAATGGCGTTGGGTGAAGGGGCATGCAGGTCATGCGGAAAACGAACGAGCGGATGCGCTCGCCAATCGCGGCGCAGCGGAGGTTGTTGAATGAGACAAATTATCTTGGATACCGAAACCACAGGGATCGGCGAAGGACATCGCATTGTCGAAATTGGCTGCTTGGAACTGATAGAGCGCAAGCCTACGGGGCGCACCTTTCATGTATACCTTCATCCGCAGCGTGCCATAGATCCAGAAGCGCAGCGAGTGCATGGTATTTCGATTGAATGGCTGG
The DNA here is from genome assembly GCA_039797885.1 of Pseudomonadota bacterium. GTDB lineage: Bacteria > Pseudomonadota > Gammaproteobacteria > Pseudomonadales > Oceanobacteraceae > Venatoribacter. The sequence continues at coordinate 5,245 of JBDKHD010000099.1, read as the reverse complement.
AAGAGCAAAAAGCGCCCAAATTTGGCCAAATAGTGGACGAGTTTCGCCAATTTATAGCAGGGGCGGAACTGGTTGCACATAATGCCGCGTTTGATATCGGGATGATGGATTACGAATTTTCGTTGGTAGGGCAAAGTAAAACGACAGAAATTTGCACGGTTTTAGATACTTTAGCTTTGGCACGGGATTTATTTCCAGGCTCTCGTCATTCTTTGGATGCACTTTGTAAGCGTTTTGAAGTCGATAATAGCCACCGTAAATTACACGGCGCTTTATTGGATGCGGAGATACTGGTTGACGTCTATTTGATGTTAACGGGTGGCCAAACGGCTTTGGAGCTTATCGCCGAAGAAGAAACCGAAGCACAGGATAGTGTGTTGGACTTTGCGGATATCGCCTTGGAGGGCGCAGAGTTACGCGTCATTAAGGCCAGTGCGCAAGAGCTGGATGCGCATGAAGATTTTCTAAAGTTGCTGGATAAAAAAAGCGGCCAAGCACTGTGGCGACAAGATGGACAAACCGTACAATAACAACAAGACAGGCGCTCGGCTTTGGGCTCTAATGAAAATACTTCGCCTTTGTGGGCTAAGTCGTTAGAATAAAACGCAAACCGATAAAGAATAAGTGGACATGACTGATATCTTAGCTGGCAGTGAAGCCTTTGGTTTTTCCTCAGCCCTAAAGCTGGTAAAAACCGAATTATTTAGCTCTCTTGAGCAAGCCGCCGCGCATCTTGATGCTTTGGGCGAGCAAAACAACCCTGAAATGCTGCGTGCTTTCTTGGAGGAAGTGCAGCAACTTCGTGGTACGTTCAAAATGTTGAACTTCCGTGTTGGAGAGCGTTTGTGTGAGGAATTGGCTGAAACAGGTCGCGCTTTGCGCAATCAGCCTTTGACGCTGCAAACCTTGGGGGCATTTACTCAAGCCATTCTTTATCTCAAACGTTATTTGGATTTGGCCAGTCAGGGTGAGCCTTTAGCGCCTAGCCTTTTGATTCCTACGCTCAACGTGGTGCGCAAAGAACGCAAAGACGTGCCTTTGCCTGAGGCGTATTTTTTTATTGCCAACTTGCGCCCGCAGATTGCTCAGTCCACGCCAGTTACTGTGGATGCGTTTCCTTATCGTCGCGCTCGTCAGTTATTCCAGCTGGGCTTGCTGGGCTTAATTCGCGGCAACGGTCGCCGTGGGTCGTTGGTAATTATGTCGCGTGCTGTGCGCCGCTTTGAACAGCTTAGTCGTGGCAATACCGCTTGGCTGTTTTGGTATGTGGTATCTGGTGCATTAGAGGCCTTGGCACAAGAAAAATTTGAAATGACAGCTCAGCGCATGTCTCTACTGGGCGCGCTGGATCGCCAAGTGCGCCGTGTGCAAGATTTAGAAAGCAAAGCTTTTTTAGAAAAAGTACCCGATTGGCTGCTGAAAGAGTTTTTATATCTGGTGGCCATTGCCGAACCCGATTCCAACTTATTGCAACGTTTGCAGCAAACTTTTCAGGTAACGGGCGAAATACATGAAACCAAACTGGCACTGATGCGTGCGCGTTTGAACGGCCCTGATCAGTCTGCGTTGGACTCATTAGCGCAGGCGCTGCAAGAGGAGCTGCAAAGCATCAAAGATCTGGTCGATATTTTTGAGCGTACGGATATCAATGAGCAAAACTTCAAAGACTTATGCAATGCTCTAAACCGTATTGCCGATACCTTAGTCGTCGCCAATTTAGGCCAGGCTCAAGATCGCACTCGTACCTTATTGGCTCGGGTGAAAAAACAAGGGATGGCAGGCGTTAAAGCCAATTTAGTGCCCCTAGCGGATGATATTTTGCAAATCGAGCAGGATGTCCGCACCCTGACGCAAACGGGCTTGGATAAAAAAGCGCTCGTTGATCCATTGAGTTTAAAAGAAGCACGCATTGCTTTGGTCGGTGAGTCTTTGGCGGCTTTGGGTATGGTTAAGCGCGCAATCAGCTCTTACATTGACAGTAATAATGATAAGTTACACATCAACAATATTGGTAAAAATCTGGTAGATGTGGCTGGCGCAATGATGTTTTTGGAGAATGCGCAGGCGTATAAAATGTTGCTCGAAATGGATCGATTTATTCGTAAACAGGTTTTAGAGGCTAGCAGCCCGCCGACACAGGCCAGTATGGAAGCCTTTGCCGACGCCATTTCCGCGATTGAGTATTATCTCGACTCCATTGATATCCCAGGTGCTGGTGCCGAGGATGCGTTGAAGTTGGTTGTAGAAAGCATCAAGTTACTCAGGGGCTAACATGCTACAAGGAAGTCTGACTTTTATTTTTGTGCTGCTTATTTGCCTAGCATTAATGGTGATGGCTGTATTTTGGTGGCAGCGCGACTGGTTTGTGCAATGGTTAAAGGGCAGTGCAGGCTTTGCGCTCTTAGCCTTAGCCATCTTTTTATTTTTCTCGCTCTTGGATATTTGGAGCTATCAATCCCTCAATAAAGAAAGCCCACTGGTTACGGTAAGTACGTATGAAATGGGGCAGCAAGAGTTTGATCTGACCTTGGCCGATAACGAGGGCAAAGAGCAGCGCTTTCGTATTCGTGGCGATCAATGGCAACTCGATGTACGCCTGCTTACTTGGCAAGGACCTATTGCTGCTTTAGGGGCGACGCCTTTATATCGACTGGATCGCTTATCAGGCCGCTATCTTTCCCTAGAACAAGAGCGTAATGCCGAGCGAACCTTGTATAATTTGCATCCTTCTTCGGGTTTTGATCTGTGGCCTTTGCTTTATAAGCATGGCTTTTGGTTGGATGCTCAGTATGGCAGTGCCGTGTATATGCCTTTAGTGAATGGGGCTGTTTATGCGGTGAAGTTGACCCCTAAAGGTTTGATTGCACGGCCATTAAATGATGTGGCCGAGCAGGCGTTGGGTACGAATTGGTAAATAGGCCGTAGAGTGAGCACAGCAAGCAAAAAACGTTTTTTGGTTTATCTCGCCTCCAATGCCAAGGGTCTTGATCTGGAGCGCTACGAAATGCAGCGCATCATGGCTCGACTGGGCATGTTTGATATTGGCCTAATCTATCGCGAAGATGCCAGTCCTTATAATTGGGATTTAATTCGTGGCCAAATCGAATGCGCTGATCTTTTTATTTTATTACTGGGTGATGATTACGGCCCGATAACTCCGACGGGCATCAGTTACTTGCACCGTGAATACGTCCACGCCAAAAGCGTAAATAAGCCCACTTTGGCCTATATAAAAAACCGCATGCCAGGCTTGCCCGATAACGAAGATGCGCGCCGCTTAGCGGGTTTTCAACGCATAGTTATGCAGCAAAGCCCCTATCGCATGTGGCATCTGCGCGACGAGCTGCTCCAGCATGTGCGCACCAACTTAACCAGTAATGTATTGAATATCGGCGCAGGTTGGCTTCCTGTTGAAGCCAAGCAAGAAGCACCTGCATTGATGCCAGCCCCCTCAGCGTTGCCCAATAGTGAAGCCGAGAAGCTCAGTGCCAGGCAGCGCCAAATTAAAAGCCAGCAACTGCTGAATTTAGAGGTGTCCGCCAAGGTGTATCAGGGCGGTAATCTCACTCCTGCGGCGTTGTCTGTGCCTGCACGTTTGGATCAGCTGTTTAAGGTCATTAATCCTTTGTTGCAACAAGGTGCCAGTGAAGATCGGGTGAAAGCTCAGATTGAGAAGATAATCAGCCCCGTGGTCAGCAAGCAGCTGTTGGATCAACACGCACAAGCGCACGCGGTGGACGATGTACGGATGTCACGGACGCAGTTACAGTTTATGTTGCTGGCTTGGCAGGAATTGGGTTTTATTCAGAAGCAGCTCAGTGGTACGCGCACACTGTGGTCGTTAGTGCCCCCTCAATAGCTCCTGTCGTTGTTCTGCTTCGTTTTTCATGCTGTCGCATACGATGCTGCACACATCAAAAATAAAAGGAGCACCGATACTGAAATAAGCCATATTGCCTTGTTGGCGACGCTTCACCAGCCCTTGCGTGCGCAGGGTCGATAAATGCTTGGAGATATTGGGCTGCGAGGCGCCAGTGGCATCCACGATCTCGCTGACCGTCATTTCACCTGCTTGCAGGTTATGCAAAATTTTGAGCCGCATGGGATCCGATAACAACCGAAATCGTTGCGCGATAAGATTCAGTGTTTCATCGGTCATCATAGGATTCATAGCTATTTCCTCTAAAATACAGCGTAATTTTAAATTAAATAACTGAAATAGCATATAACTGTATTCGCATTTTATTTTTATGTGCCTATTACCCATAAAGGGGGTCGTGCGCGGCGCTCATGCAATCCCGATACGGCAAGCGTATACTGGGCGCACTTTTTAGGAGGGTCGTATGCGCTATTGGTGGGTTCTGGTTTTGTCCTCAATGTTGTTGGCGTGCAGCCAAGAACCGAGTTATCAAGTTCTTAAAATTCAAGGTGCCACAATGGGCACGCATTATCACATTGCTTGGGTTGGCTTAGACGCAAAACAAGCGCAGCCGCTGCAAATGGCAGTGGACGAACGTCTACAGGCAATCAATAAAAGTATGTCTACTTACGATCCGCAGTCGGAGCTTTCGCGCTTAAACAAAGGCGATCTGGCCGTGGATACGCAAGGAAATATCACTTTGTCTGCCGATCTGACCGAGGTTTTGGCAAAATCCTTACAAATATGGCAACAAAGTGCGGGCAAGTTTGATATTACCGTAGGGCCTTTGGTCAACCTTTGGGGCTTTGGCCCAGAGGCACGCATCGATGCAGCTCCCGCAGTCGAACGGATTACCGAACGTTTGGCTAAAATTGGCAGCCAACATTTGAAGTTGGATGTGGCTGCACAGAAGCTGCACTTAGATAGCCCGCAATACATCGATTTATCCGCCATCGCCAAGGGCTGGGGTGTGGATCAAATTGCGCTGCTGTTAGAAAAGCAAGGTATTCAAAATTATATGGTTGAGATAGGCGGGGAAGTGCGCACCAAAGGGCAAAAGCCCGATGCCCAGCCGTGGCGTATCGCCATAGAGCGCCCCGATCCTGATGTTTTGGAGCAGCAAGCGGCGTTAATCATTGCTCCTCGTGACACGGGCATTGCCACCTCAGGCAGCTATCGCAATTATTTTGAAAATAACGGCGTGCGTTATTCGCATACGATCGACCCTGCAACAGGCTATCCTATCACTCATAAATTGGTTTCCATTACCGTACTGCACAAAGAAGCGGGCATGGCCGATGGTTGGGCGACGGCCATTGATGTGGC
>JBDKHD010000098.1:0-29119 GCA_039797885.1 Pseudomonadota bacterium | reverse complement strand
CCAGTGCAAAATTGGAATCTGACGCTGTCGCAGTTGTCGATTCATTTTGCGGGGCGGCTAGACGCTCATATTGATCTGTAATCAGCTGACACAGAATTTTGAACAGCCTCTATTGTTTTGCGTTTGCGTCAGCTTATTGTTCGTAATAACAAGGGCTGTATCAATGCCGAGCAAGCCGCTATTGAGATGGGAATGAGCGAGCGAACCTTGCGTAGGAAGCTGGCTGAAAATGGCTATTGTTTTCGTGCTATTCGCCAAGAAATGCTAAAAAATACGGCTTTGCGCTATTTGCAAAATAGCAGCTTGAGCATTGAGCGCATTGCCGAACAGTGCGGCTATAGCGATCAATCTAGTTTTACGAAGGCGTTTCAAAAATGGCAAGGCACGACTCCTGATGCCATTCGTAAAAAAGGGGTGATTTAGTTTTATGCACGCGGTGCGTACTGGAAGGTATCCGAGTGCATATTGGCTAAAGATAAGCCGCGCTCTGCTAGTTTATCCAAGGTGCCGTAAACCATGTTGGCAGAGCCGCAAGCAAAAACCTGAGTGCGGCGTAAATCGTTAAAATCCTGTTCAATCACTTGATAAAGCCAGCCTGTGCGCCCTGCCCAGTTCGGTTCGGTTTTTTCTAAAATGAGATGTGCGTGAAAATTGGCGTGCATTTTCTCAAGATTTTTAATCCACTCGACCAAATAAAATTCGCTGGCGGTTTTATTCGACCAATACAGATGAATGCTTTGTTTCGGTGAGAGTTTTAAGGTGGCTTCTAGCAGGCATTTAATTTGCGAAAAACCGCTGCCTGCGGCCACCATAATCAGCGGCTCACCATAATGCGTGGCCAGAAAACGAGAATTAATAATGCACTCACCCATAGGCAGAGTTGCGTGCACGACTACGGCTTGTTGCAAAAAACGAATGATGTTTAATGCGGTTTCGCTGTGACAGGCAATCAGTAATTCCAGCTCGCGCGGGTCGGTTTCCATGAGTTCGGCGGGGGCGTTGGCAATGGAAAAGGGCACTAATTCTTCTTGCTGCTTGCTGTCGGGAATGTGCAAAAATAAATGTTGCCCTGCCCAGTAGTTTTGTTTTTTTCCTGCGGGTAGCCGCAGTATCACCTGCCACATGGCCGCACCAATTTCGACAACGCGGGCAATTTGGCAGGCGTAGCTGTTTGGCTTTATGTGGTCGGCGGCGTGTATGGAGGGCATGTATAACTCAGCATCGGTTAGCGGTTTGACAACGCAGCATAATACCCTATCTTCGCGTTCGAGTACGTCCAAACCCAAATCATTGCGGAAATGAAATGTTCCAGAAATACGCTCACTCTGACAAATCATGCACAGGCCGTTATCGCAGCCTAGAAACATTTCTACGCCTTGCTCTTGCGCCGCCTCGGCAATACTTTGCTCGGGCGTGCAGTGGATCTGAATATTGGCAGGTTGAAAAGTAATTTTTGGCATGAGAGAAAATTAAATTCCGAGCTCTTGCCAAATGGCGTCGATGCGCTTCACTACTTGTTCGTCTTTGACTATGGGTGTGCCCCATTCGCGTGTGGTTTCGCCCGACCATTTATTGGTGGCGTCCATGCCCATTTTCGAGCCAAGCCCTGAAATGGGCGAGGCAAAATCCAAATAATCAATGGGCGTATTTTCTACCAAGGTGGTATCGCGTGCAGGATCCATGCGCGTGGTAATGGCCCAAATAACGTCTTCCCATTTGCGCACGTCCACATCTTCGTCCACTACTATGACAAATTTGGTGTACATAAATTGGCGCAAGAATGACCACACGCCCATCATCACGCGCTTCGCGTGCCCGGCGTATTGTTTTTTCATGCTGACGATGGCCATGCGATAAGAGCAGCCTTCGGGGGGCAAATAAAAATCGACAATTTCTGGAAATTGTTTTTGTAAAATGGGTATAAAAACTTCGTTTAATGCCACACCCAATACCGCAGGTTCATCCGGTGGGCGGCCTGTGTATGTGCTGTGATAAATTGGTTTTTTTCGTTGAGTAATACGCTCGACGGTAAAAACTGGAAAATCATCGACTTCGTTGTAATAGCCTGTGTGATCACCATAAGGGCCTTCGGGTGCGGTGTCGTTGGGGTAAATAAAACCCTCTAAAATAATTTCGGCACTGGCAGGCACGAGCAAATCATTGCCGATGCTTTTTACCACTTCGGTTTTGCTGTCGCGCAATAAACCCGCGAAGGCGTATTCACTTAGGGTGTCGGGCACAGGCGTGACCGCACCTAAAATAGTGGCGGGGTCTGCACCTAATGCAACGGAAACAGGAAAGGGTTTACCTGGGAAATTTTCTTGCCATTCACGAAAATCCAGCGCGCCGCCTCGGTGGCTTAACCAGCGCATAATCACGCGATTTTTACCAATGACTTGCTGGCGATAAATGCCCAAATTATGGCGGTCTTTATTCGGGCCTTTGGTGATTACCAGCGGCCAAGTAATTAACGGTGCGGCATCGCCTGGCCAGCATTTCATTACGGGGATTTTGCTTAAATCGACAGCTTCGCCTTCGAGTACGACTTCTTGGCAGGGCGCGTTTTTAATTTCTTTGGGTGCCATTGTCAGCACTTTTTTAAATATGGGCAGTTTTTCCCACGCATCTTTTAAGCCTTTGGGTGGCTCGGGTTCTTTTAAAAACGCCAGTAATTTTCCAATTTCACGCAGCGCGCTGACGCTGTCTTCGCCCATGCCCATGGCCACGCGTTTGGGTGTGCCAAACAGATTGGCCAGCACGGGCATATCGTAGCCCTTGGGGTTTTCAAAGAGCAGGGCAGGGCCGCCTGCACGCAGTACGCGGTCGGCAATTTCGGTCATTTCCAAATGTGGATCGACAGGATAGCGAATGCGTTTTAGCTCGCCCCGTTCTTCCAGTTTTTGAATAAAATCGCGCAAATCTGCGTATTTCACGGCCTAGCCCTTGCTAAAAAAGAGGCGGCAATCATACCACCTCACGCATTTTCGCCTAGTGCTGATATAATCGCCGCCTTTTTTAGCCCATTAGGTTTTTCCGTGACAGACAGCACCTCAAACTCGACTCCCGTTCCGCCTGAACATCGCCGTGCCATTAAAAGTTTTGTGATGCGTGCGGGGCGCTTAACCAAGGGCCAAGAAGGCGCGCTGGAGCGCATGTGGCCAAGCCTTGGCTTGGACATTGCGCAAGGAGCGCTCGACCCAACCCAGGTTTTTGGTCGCCAAGCGCCCTTGGTGTTGGAAATCGGTTACGGCATGGGTACAACCTTGGTGCAAATGGCCGAAGCCGCACCCGATACGGATTTTATTGGGGTGGAAGTGCACGTCCCTGGTGTTGGGGCGCTATTGGCGCTGGCTGAAGAAAAGCAGCTGCGTAATTTACGCACCTACAAAGAAGACGCCATCGAAGTGTTAAAGCTGCTGCCTGATCATTGTTTGGATACCGTGCAGCTGTTTTTCCCCGATCCTTGGCATAAGAAAAAGCACAATAAGCGCCGCATCGTACAACCTGAGTTTGCGGCGGCATTACGACGTGTGCTGAAAACGGGTGGTGTTTTTCATATGGCGACCGACTGGGAGCCTTACAAAGACCATATGTTGGAAATCATGGATGCCGAGCAAGGCTTTGCAAACGTTGCAGGTCAAGGCCAGTGCGTACCGCGCCCGGACAGCCGCCCATACACCAAATTTGAAAAGCGCGGCGAAAGCAAAGGCCACGGCGTTTGGGACTTAATGTACCGTGCGCTTTAGGTTAGGGCTTATTTCCTTCTGCTTATAACCATATGACTAAGTTATATTGGATTGTTATAAGAAAAGCCCGTATTTTGCGCGCAATTTTTGCGTATTAGAGGATTGGATTGTGCCTAAAGAGAAAGACCCGCAGTACAACACCGAATGGACAGACGCCATGCTGGAGCGTTTTCTACATGTTGAGCGTCGCGCCGACGACCGCAACGACCCGGATTTCGATGCCGCCATTCGTGCTTATCAGTTCATTCCTGTGTGGGAGTTTCACCGCTATTTGGAAATGTTTGCCAAAGAAGGTAAGAATCTGAACGCCAAAAACGCTAAAGGACAAAGCATAGTGGAATACATCAGCGGCCATTCGCGCTCTGAACACTACGTTGACTTGCTCAAAGAAGTGGGCGCGCAGTAGCCGCCTGCTTAGGCTAAAGCGGTGGCTCGACCACTGCATCCACCGCTAAAAACCACTCATCCAATTTACGCTTGAGCGTATCCAGCCCATCGCCATTAAGCGAAGAAAAGGTTTGAACGCTGACGGCTGTGCCGAAGCTTTTCAACTCTTTTTGCACAGCAAGCAAGGCATTTTGCGCAGGGCCACGGCTGAGCTTATCGGCCTTGGTGAGCAGCACATGCACGGGCAAGTGCGAGCGCTTGGCCCAGCTCAGCATGGCGCGATCGAACTCCTTGAGCGGATGGCGCACATCCATCAATAGCACCATGCCTACCAGCGCTTCGCGGTTGGTCAGGTAGTTATCCAGCTCTTTTTGCCATGCTTCTTTGATTGCCAATGGCACTTTGGCAAAGCCGTAGCCAGGTAAGTCCACCAAGGCTAAGGGCGCATCGCCGAGTTTGAAATAGTTAATCAGCTGAGTGCGGCCCGGAGTTTTACTGGTGCGTGCCAGCTTTTTATTGTCGGTTAAACAGTTCAGTGCACTGGATTTCCCTGCATTGGAGCGCCCAGCAAAAGCCACCTCGCGTACGATTTCGGCAGGGCATTGGCTTAGCTTTGCGGCACTTTTTAAGAAGCAAGCTTTGGTGTAAGTCAAGGAATCGGCTGATGACATAGGTAAACTGATGACCGTCTGGAAATTAATGATATATACTGCGCGCACTTTAAGAGCGGCATGGTAGCACAGTTCTCTGTTTTGCAGTTTTACTGGTTCAAAATAGGTAGCTTGGCCAGTTTTTGCTAAAAAAAGACTGCTTTTTCCGCTATTATGCTGCGCGTTGCCAAAGAGCCCTGTTAAGCACCTCGGCTTAACAATACAAGAATTCATTTACAACCTTGGACTTGATGATGAAAAACCTGTTGATTAGCCTGATCGTATCTGCTGGATTGATGACTGTCGCTCACGCTGGCGACGCGCAAGCTGGAAAAGACAAAGCGGCCATGTGCGGCGCCTGCCACGGTGCAGACGGCAATAGCATGGTGCCCAACTTCCCCAAAATCGCGGGTCAAGGCGAACACTACATCGTAAAACAGTTGAAAGACATTCGTGACGGCCGCCGTAACGTGCCTGAAATGGCCTTTGTTGCTGCCATGACCGATACCGATTTTGCAGACTTGGGCGCGTACTACGCTGAACAAAAAGCCTCTGAAGGCGCAGCCAAAGAAGAATTGGTGGCTTTAGGTCAACGTATTTATCGTGGTGGTGTGGAGTCTAAAGGTATTCCTGCTTGCTTGGCTTGCCATGGCCCAACGGGTGCGGGCATTGCCGCAGCAGGCTTCCCTCATGTTGCTGGTCAGCATACCGCCTACACGCAAAAACAACTGACCGATTTCAGCATGGGTACTCGCACCAACGACGGCGACTCGCGCATTATGCGTGATATTGCCGAACGCATGCACACCAAAGAAATCGAAGCAGTTTCTTCTTATATCGAAGGTCTGCGTTAATACGCACCTCACCCTAAAAAAGCGGCTTCGGCCGCTTTTTTTATGTCTGGCAAAAATCAGAGTGTAGGGTTATGTAAATACCTATTTTGGCTAAAATCTCAGCCCGTTTTTTCCTGTTTTGGCAATAGTGAGATAGATTCTCAATAGAAGGGCTAAAAATTGATTTATATCAGGTTTGTTGGCTCGTTTCTTCGTACTATGGGCTTAGTTTTTCAACCCATAGAGAGAAAAGTAAATGACCCCATTGAAATCTTGCTTACTGGCTGCGGCCATCGCTCTGGCTCCTGCATTCGCTCTGACCGCTCACGCGGCAGGCGACCATGCTATTCATCATTTGGTAGTGGAAACTCGTGACCAAGGTCCCGATCTGTCCAAGCTGCCTCATGTGAAAGTGGACCTCAAAGCCCCACCCTATGTGCATGACTTTGACCAAGTGGCCAAAGGCGGCCCCAAGGTTGTGAAGTTCACCATGCCCATCGTTGAAAAAGAGATGGTCGTGGATGCACTAGGCACCAAGCTACGCGCCATGACCTTTGGCGGCACCATTCCGGGCCCCATGATGGTTGTGCATGAAGGCGACTACGTTGAGCTGACCTTGGTGAACTTGGCCACCAACGAACACGTTCACAACATCGACTTCCACGCCTCTACAGGTGCAATGGGTGCAGGTGACATTTCTATCGTGGCTCCTGGCCAAGAAACCACCATCCGTTTCAAAGCCGACCGTCCTGGCGTGTTCGTATACCACTGTGCTCCAGGTGGTGCGATGACTCCTTGGCACATGACCGCTGGCATGAACGGCGCCATCATGATTCTGCCTCGTGACGGCCTGAAAAACGGCGAAGGCAAAAAGCTGAAGTTTGACAAAGTTGTCTACATCGGCGAAAGCGACTTCTACATTCCTAAAGACAAAGACGGCAACTTCAAGTCTTACAACACTGTGACCGAGTCTATGGCTGATACCATGGAAACTATGAAAGGCCTGATCCCTTCTCATGTCGTGTTTAACGGTGCTGCGGGTGCTTTAACAGGCGATAACGCCATCCAAAGTAAAGTGGGTGAAACTGTGTTGTTTGTACATTCTCAAGCCAACCGTGACTCTCGCCCACACTTGATCGGCGGCCACGCAGACTACGCTTGGGAAACGGGCAAATTCAACAACAAGCCTGAAAAAGACTTGGAAACTTGGTTCATCCGTGGTGGTTCAGCAGGTGCAGCACTCTACACCTTCAAACAACCCGGCCTGTACGCTTACGTTAACCACAACCTGATCGAAGCCGTCATGCTCGGTGCGGCGGCTCACGTTAAAGTAGCGGGCGACAAGTGGAACCACGACCTGATGACAGTGGTAGAACCTACCGACAGTATCAAGAAAGAAACCAGCTTGGCTCTGCCTAAATAAGGTAAAGCTCCGCGACTAAAGGCAGCTTCGGCTGCCTTTTTTGTTGCGTGTAAAAAATTAATTCTGCTTTAAATTCATTAGCCTGGCTATTTTACTAGATTTTGCCTCCTTTAATGGCCGTACCTTTGCAACAAATCACTTTCAATGACCAAGCCAAAATCAAAACCAGCTCGGCCTATCTTCAACAAAAATTTGAAGTGAGCAATCGCACAACCGTTTTTTTAGGTGTTTATTATTAGGTGGATGCCAGTCACAGTAAAAGCTCGGTGACTAAGTCACCTTTGATTACCTTGCAGCAATTATTTTTAACCACCATAGCAGGTGGCACGCCGCTCTCAACGCACACAGGCTCTTTAAGCAAAGCGATTATTGGGATGTGAATTTGCAGCTGAATAATATTTTAAATAAAACCCATAAGCCCTACGGTGAACGGAAGGGCGCTAAGCGCAACGACATTCTTTCCAGCACTTTGCGTTTCTCGCGTTTGCCCTAGACCAAGGACGGTTCTCCACCTAAAATGCGCCAAATCCTTTAAATGCAGACAGGTCTATGACTCCTTCTTTTGTTGGCACGCTTTTTATTTTTTCTGCACCATCGGGCGCAGGTAAAACCAGCTTGGTCAAGGCCTTGCTGGAATGCACGCCCTACATTGGCGTATCGGTTTCACACACCACTCGCGCACCACGCCATGGGGAGGTCAGCGGTAAGGACTACCATTTTGTTAGCAAAGACACCTTTCAAAATATGGTTGGCGAAGCGGCATTTTTAGAACACGCTCAGGTTTTTGATAACTATTACGGCACCTCTCAGGCTTGGGTAGAAAGCGAACTCAAAGCAGGGCGCGATGTGATTTTAGAAATCGACTGGCAAGGTGCACAGCAAGTGCGCCACCTAATGCCCGATGCCGTCAGTGTGTTTATTGCGCCGCCATCGATTGAGGCTTTGCACGAGCGCCTGCTCAAGCGCGGCCAGGACAGCGCTGAAACTGTTGCCCGCCGTATGCGCGATGCCCGCCAAGAAATTAGCCACTACAGTGAATTTAACTACCTGATTATCAACGACGATTTCGACAACAGCCTGCAAGAGCTGCGCGCCATCGTAATTGCGCGCCGTCACCGGCTGGAAGCGCAACAGATTCGCCATCAACATACCCTCACGGCTTTATTAAGCTAAAGCGCGCCCCTTTCTTATGGCGCGCGCTTTCGTTAGAATGCGCGGTTCTTTTTAACCCAATATAGGTTCTAAACATGGCACGAGTAACCGTTGAAGACTGCTTAAACAACGTTGATAACCGCTTTGAATTAGTGATGCTGGCTACCAAGCGCGCTCGTCAAATTGCGACCGCAGGTGCAGAGCCCTTAGTCGCCGAAGAGCAAGACAAAGCCACCGTGATTGCGCTGCGTGAAATTGCCGAAGGCTTGGTAACGCCTGCGACTATGGCTGCCCAAGAAGAAGCCGAGCGCGCCGATCAATACTAATCCTCTGTGAGGCTATCAGTGCCCACCATTGATGATTTAGCTCAGCGACTGACCGAATACTTGAATCCTGAACAGATTCAAGAGGTTTGTCGCGCCTATTTCTACGCCGAACAAGCCCACGACGGGCAGCTTAGGCGCAGCGGTGAGCCTTACATTACCCATCCTTTAGCGGTCGCCAACCTCTTGGCCGACATGCATCTTGACCACCAAAGCTTGATGGCCGCGCTGCTGCACGACGTTATCGAAGACACAGGCGTACCCAAATCGGCCTTGACTGAGCAGTTTGGCGAAGTGGTCACGGATTTGGTCGATGGCGTTTCCAAACTGACCAACATGCACTTTGATACCAAAGAGCAGCAGCAAGCGGAAAACTTCCAAAAGATGGTTATGGCTATGGCCAAGGACATCCGCGTTATTTTGGTCAAGCTGGCCGACCGCTTGCACAACATGCGTACACTCGGTTCGCTGCGCCCCGACAAGCGCCGCCGCATTGCGCGTGAAACCTTGGATATTTACGTCCCTATTGCCCACCGTTTAAGCCTAAGCAGCATTCGCATTGAGCTGGAAGAGCTGTGCTTTATCGCCATCTATCCCATGCGTTCGGACATGATACGCAAAGCGGTCAAAGCCGCGCGCGGCAACCGCGCAGAGATGGTCAATAATATTGCCACCGCCATCCGCAATCGCTTAAACGAAGTGGGTATAGACGCGCAGGTCATTGGGCGTGAAAAACACCTCTACAGCATCTATCGCAAGATGCGCGATAAGCATAAATCCTTAACCGATATTATGGATGTCTATGGTTTTCGCATTATTTGCAGCACGCCCGACACCTGTTACCGCATTTTGGGCGCGATGCACAGTTTGTATAAACCCGTACCAGGCCGTTTCAAAGATTACATCGCCATTCCCAAAACCAACGGTTATCAATCTTTGCACAGCACCTTGATTGGTATTGGTGGTGTACCCATCGAAGTGCAAATTCGCACCGAAGAAATGGACTCTATGGCTCAGTATGGTATTGCCTCGCATTGGCTCTATAAAACGCAGGGCGAGCATACCGACGGTACCGAGCGCGCGCGCCGATGGGTACAGAACCTTCTTGAACTGCAAAAAAGCGCGGGCAGCCCGCAAGAGTTCGTTGAACACGTTAAGGTCGATTTATTTCCGCACGAAATTTACGTTTTTACGCCTAAAGGCAAAATTATGGAGCTGTCTTCTGGCTCGACCGCCATCGACTTTGCCTACGCCGTACACAGCGATGTGGGCAATCAGTGCATTGCTTGCCGTATTAACCGCCAGCTTGCACCATTGAGCTCGCAGCTGCAAAACGGCCAAACAGTGCAGATTATTACCGCCCCCAACGGCCAGCCCAACCCCGCGTGGCTGAACTTTGTCGTGACGGGTAAAGCGCGCTCCAACATTCGCACTTACCTTAAAGGCCAACGCCGCACCGAATCCCTGGCCTTGGGTGAGCGCTTACTTAACAAGGCTCTCGATGCCCTCAATGCCACACTCGGTGACATTGACCCCGCCGCCACCGCCACGGTGTTGCAAGAAACGGGCTTGGCCAGCTTCGATGATTTGCTGGAAGAAATCGGCTCTGGCAACCGCCTCGCACCGTTGATTGCGCGGCGCTTGTTGGTGGCATCCAACAAAGAAGAAGGTAGCGGCGGCGACAAAACACCGCTGGCCATTCGTGGTACTGAAGGCTTAGTGGTGACTTTTGCCAAGTGCTGTAACCCCATTCCAGGTGACCCTATTGTCGCCTACGTTTCCAGCGGTCGCGGCCTAGTCATTCACACCGAAAACTGTAAAAACCTCGAAGAGCTGCGCGATAGCCCTGAAAAGTTTGTCATCCTCAGCTGGGATAAAGACATAGACGGTGAATTTGATGTCGACCTTATGGTTTATCTTGAAAACCGCCGTGGCATAGTGGCAGAAATGGCCAGTGTCATTACCCAAGCCGAAGCTAATATTGAACAAATCAACGTTGAAGATCGCGACGCCCAGCTTAGTGTGATTCACCTCACCCTAAGCGTACAAGGCCGCAAACACTTGGCGCGCGTCATTCGCCGCATCCGCACCATCCGCAGCGTGAACAAGATCGTCCGCAGCCGTAACCAATAAGTTTTTTACTTCCCAAGGACAACACCGTGAAAGAAATCATCTCCACCAGCCAAGCACCCGCCGCTATTGGTACTTACTCGCAGGCCGTTAAAGTGGGCAATACCGTTTATCTTTCGGGCCAAATTCCGCTGGTGCCTGAAACCATGCAAATCGTCGAAGGCGATTTTGCCGCGCGCGTGCACCAGTGCTTTAAAAACCTTAGTGCCGTGTGCGAAGCCGCAGGCGGCCAGCTGCAAGACATGGTGAAAGTGAATATTTACTTAACCGACCTAAGCAACTTTGCCACGGTCAACGAAGTGATGGCGCAATACTTTGCCAAGCCCTATCCCGCGCGTGCGGCGGTGGGTGTCGCCTCTTTGCCAAAAGATGCGGGCGTGGAAATCGAAGGCGTGATGGTGCTTTAAGGCTACCACTTTAATTTGCGTAACGGGGAGGCCAAAGGCCTCCTCTACGGAATGCGTTATATGGGTTTTTCCTGCTTGGTGATGCGCACCATCTCAATGCGGTGTTCAGAAACCTCGATCACCTCAAAGCGATAGTCACCGATATTCAAATACTCGCCCTGCGCGGGAATTTGCTCAAACTGATCCAGCAAAAAGCCCGAAAGCGTGGCCAGGTCTTCGTCCTCGGTCAGCTCCAGTTCGTGATTCAGCTCTTGTTCGAGCTGATGCAAGTTGGTCGTACCGCGCGCCAGCCAAGTGCCGTTCTTCTCGATAATATCGGGTACTTCATCGGCATCGGGGAACTCGCCAGCGATGGCCTCAAGCACGTCCAGTGGTGTGAGCAAGCCTTGAATCATGCCGTATTCGTCCACCACCAACACCAAGCTACCGCGCGCATTGCGCAGTACATTCAAGCCACGCAGCACATCCACGCGCTCAGGAATCAGCACGGGCGGGTATTTAGCCGCAAGCGCGGCAATGTCGCGCCCTTCATTGATGCCTTGCAAAATTTCTTTGGCCTGCATTACGCCAACCACTTCGTCCAAAGCGTCGTTGCACACAGGGAAAATGCCATGCGGCGCGGCCAGCAGCTGCTGTTTGATTTCCTCTGGTGAATCGCTGCAATCCACCCAAGAAATATCGCCGCGCGGCGTCATAATTGTTCGAATGGAACGTTCAGCTAAAGACAATACGCCCGTAATCATTTGGCGCTCTTCTTCGCCAAAAGACTCGTCTTTGCTTGCCGTCGTTGTCACCGATTTTATCGGCTCTTGCTCTTCTTTAGCCTCAGCGGCTTTGGATTCGCCAAGCATGCGTAAAATGGCATCGGCGGTGCGCTGGCGCATAGGAATGCGCGCGGCATTTTTGGTTTGATTGTGCAAAGCCGTTTGGTTGAAAAACTCGATAAGAATCGAAAAGCCAATAGCGGCATACAAATAGCCTTTGGGAATATGAAAGCCCAAGCCTTCGGCAATCAGGCTAAAGCCGATCATCAGCAAGAAGCTCAAGCACAGCACTACCACAGTGGGGTGGCTATTGACAAAGGTGGTCAGCCCTTTGGAGGCGTAAATCATCACCCCCATCGCAATCACCACCGCAATCACCATCACATAAAGGTGATCGACCATGCCTACGGCGGTAATGACCGAATCCATAGAGAACACGGCGTCCAGCACGACTATCTGAGTGACCACCAGCCAAAAGCCCAAGTGTCGTTCGCGCTCTTCGTCGTGTTCTGAGTGCCCTTCTAAGCGCTCATGCAATTCCATGGTGGCTTTAAAGAGCAAGAACAAACCACCGACAAGCAAAATAATGTCGCGCCACGACAAGCTCAGGCCATAAAACTCAATGATGGGCTTGGTGAGCGTAATCAGCCAAGACATGGCCGACAGCATAGCGATACGCATAAATAGCGCTAAAGACAAGCCAATAATGCGTGCGCGATCTCTTAAATCGGGGTGAACTTTATCTGCCAGAATGGCGATGAAAACGAGGTTATCGATACCCAGAACTATCTCGAGTACGATCAGAGTGACAAGACCTGCCCATATCGACGGGTCAGCAAGGACTTCCATTAAAAGCTCCAAAGGGGAAACAGGGCGCAAGATATATCATAAAAACGCGGTTCAAAATAGTTTTAACGTGCCTCATACTAGGCGCAAAATTCTACCAGAGACCGCATTCATGCTCAGACGCACCAAAATCGTCGCTACGCTAGGCCCTGCCACTGACCGTGATAATAATCTCGAAAAAATTCTGCGCGCAGGCGCCAACGTCGTGCGTTTAAATTTCTCACACGGCACCGCCGCCGATCACATTGAGCGCGCCAAACAAGTGCGTAAATTGGCCGAGCGCTTGGGCAAAGAAGTCGCTATTTTAGGCGATTTGCAAGGCCCAAAAATTCGTGTTTCTTCGTTTAAAGATGGCAAAGTACAGCTCAACCTTGGCCAGCGTTTTATTTTGGATATGAACTGGCCCAAAGACGCAGGAACGGATGAGTGTGTTGGTTGTGATTACCCCGACCTCGCCCAAGATGTCAAAGCGGGTGATGTTTTGCTGCTCGACGATGGCCGCGTGCAGTTAAAAGTCAAACGTGTGCAAGACGCTCAGGTTTTCACCGAAGTGACAGTAGCTGGGCCTTTGTCCAATAAAAAAGGCATCAACAAACAAGGCGGTGGGCTGTCTGCGGCGGCGCTGACCGACAAAGACAAAGCCGACATTCTCACTGCGGCCAAAATGGACGTGGATTTTCTCGCTATTTCTTTTCCGCGTAATGGCGATGATATGCGCTACGCCCGCTCTTTGGCTGAAGCCGCAGGTTTAAAAGCCAAATTGGTTGCCAAAATCGAGCGCGCCGAAGCCGTGGCTACCGACGAAGCCTTGGCCGAAATTATTGCCGCCTCCGATGCCGTGATGGTCGCACGCGGCGATTTGGGTGTGGAAATTGGCGATGCTCAGCTTATGGGTGTGCAGAAGAAAATGATCCGCATGGCGCGCGATTTAAACCGTTCGGTAATTACTGCCACGCAAATGATGGAATCCATGATTAATGCGCCACTGCCCACGCGCGCCGAAGTGATGGACGTCGCCAACGCCGTTGTCGATGGCACCGATGCGGTGATGCTCTCTGCCGAAACCGCCTCTGGTAATTTCCCTGAGCAAACCGTTTTGGCCATGAGTAGCGTCTGCTTAGGCGCAGAAAAACACCCCAGCATTAACGTTTCGCGCCACCGCATGAATGTTGAATTTAGCTCGGTTGAAGAAGCGCTGGCCATGTCCACCATGTACGCCGCGAATCATTTGGCGGGTGTGAAAGCCATTATTGCGCTGACACACTCTGGCACGACGCCGTTGCTGCTGTCGCGTATCAGCTCGGGTTTGCCGATTTTCGCACTGGCACAAAGCCCCAAAACGCTAGCCTGGTGCAACCTCTATCGCGGGGTCACGCCGCTGTATTTTGAAGCCGATGCCGCCCGCGATATTTACGATACCTGCCAGCTGGCCATCGAACGCATCCGCGACACAGGTATTTTAAAAAGTGGCGATTTAGTGCTGCTCACCCACGGTGATCGCATGGATAAAATCGGCACGACCAACACCTGCAAAATTCTTACTGTCGAATAAAGGAGCGCGGGTCTTGCCCCGCTTTTTATGGATTTTTTATTGTTAAGTATTGTGAGCAGTGTGTTGGTTTCCATGCTGCTAAAAATCACTGCGCGCACGCACTGGGATATTCGCCAAGTCATTGCAGGTGGCTATGCCGTGGCTGCGGTGCTGTGCTTGGTATTTTTAAATGCCAATCCTTATGCCTTGATGCAAGGCGCTTCCAGCCAAGCTTGGTGGGTGCTGGTAATGCTGGGAGTATTACTGCCCAGTTTATTTTTAATTTTGGCTAAATCGGTGGAGCAGGTTGGCATAGTGCGCACCGATGCGGCACAAAGACTGTCGTTATTAGTGCCCTTGGCGGCGGCATTTTTATTATTTGGTGAAACCTTTACTTGGCTCAAAGGCACAGGGCTAATACTTGGTTTAATGGCCATTTTATTGATAGTGCATAAAGAAAAATCCGCGCTAAAAAATTCGCGCGCTTGGCGCTGGCCTGGGCTGGTATTTTTTGGCATGGGGCTGATTGATATTCTCTTCAAAAAAATGAGCGCACTTGCGCATATGGCTTTTGCGGATGTGCTTTTTTCCGTATTTGTGTTGGCGCTGCTGTTGCTGGGTTTGTATTTAATGGTGCTGAACTATCAGAAAAAACTAGCTTGGCATTGGCACAGCTTAATGGGCGCGTTACTGCTTGGCACTTTTAATTTCTCCAATATTCTTTTTTATATCAAAGCGCATCAAAGCATGGCTAAAGAGCCTGCACTGGTTTTTGCCAGCATGAACATGGGCGTTATTATTTTAGGTACGTTGGTGGGCGCGGGTTTATTTAAAGAGAAAATAACGCGCAGCAATGCACTGGGGTTGGTGCTGGCGCTTTTTGCTGTGGCCGTACTGGCCTGGGCAAGGTTTTAAAACCTGAGAGTTTTTTATTATCAAAATAACGAGAAAATAACATGAAAAAAATTCTTTCTGCGCTGCTTGTGCTGGGCGTTTTTGCTTATTTGTTTTTCTGGCCCGTGGCTGTTGAGCCTAAAGCTTGGCAAGCGCCCAGCATTCCTAAACTTGAAGGCCAATACGCAAGCAATGATTTATTAGAAAATGTGCGCAGGCTCGCTCAAAAAGTAGGCGTAGGCCCTGAAAGTATTGCCATTGATACACAGGGTTTTATTTATACGGGTTACGAAGATGGTCGTATTGTGCGCTTTGATTTAAAGGGTGAAAACGCCAAAGAAATAACCAACACGCAAGGGCGCCCATTAGGGCTGGAGTTTGCCCCCAGTGGCGCACTGATTATTGCCGATGGCATTCAGGGTTTATTAAGCCTAAATACCACAACAGGCGAGTTAAAAACGCTCAGCCAAAGCGCCGAGGGCGTGCCTTTTAAGTTTGCCGATGATTTGGATGTCGCCCGTGATGGCAAAATTTATTTCTCCGATGCCAGCAGCAAATTTGGGCCAGCTTTGCACGCCCGCGATGATGTCATCGAGCACGGCGGTCATGGTCGTTTATTGCAATACGACCCAGAAACAAAGCAAACCAAGGTATTAGTTCGCGATTTAGAATTTGCCAACGGCGTTGCTCTTTCTCAGGATGAATCCTTTGTTTTAGTGACGGAAACAGGCAATTACGACATTGTGCGCTATTGGCTTAAAGGTGAAAAAACGGGTACTTCGGATATTTTTTATCACAATTTACCTGGCATTCCCGATGGCATTTCCAGTAATCGTGAAGGCGTGTTTTGGGTCGCATTATTTGCCCCCAGAAATGCGTTATTGGATTTTGCTGCACCTTATCCTTGGTTTAGAAAATTTTTTTTTCGTCTGCCCCGTTTTTTGCAGCCGCAACCTGCTCGCCACGCCTTTGTTTTGGGGTTAAACGAAGACGGCCAAGTGGTCGCAAATTTACAAGATAACAGTCCTGCGGCTTTTGCACCTGTAACCAGCGTGAAACAGCATCACAATACGCTGTATTTAGGCAGCTTAACGCAAGACAGTTTTGCGGCGTTTACGCTTGCAAAGACGGAACAAAACCAAGAAATAAAATAAAGAGGTAAGAAAAGATGGCCCGCCCAGCAGGAGTCGAACCTGCGACCCTCAGCGTCGGAAGCTGATACTCTATCCATCTGAGCTATGGGCGGTAAGGAAAGTGGCGGCATTGTATACGCTTTTTCTGCCGCCTCCTATGGTTTTGGGTATACTGCGCGCTCTTCTTAGCCTTTGTGCTGGTCTTTTGTGTATTTCCTATGACGTCTTCTGTTGCCTCTTCCGCCAAAGAGCCTATGGCTTTGGGTATTTTAAGTAAGGTCAGCGCGGCGCACGCGATTAACGACATGATGCAGTCGGTGTTGTTGGCGCTGTATCCTATTTTGGCAGGCAATTTCAAACTGAGTTTTGTGCAAATTGGTCTGATTACGCTGGTGTATCAGTTTTCGGCGTCCTTGCTTCAGCCCGTCATCGGGCGTTTTACCGATAAAAGCCCCAAGCCTTTTTCTTTGCCCATCGGCATGTGTTTTACCATGCTGGGTTTGGTGGTGCTGGCTTTGGCTTGGAGCTACCTTTGGATTTTATTGGCGGCGGCCTTGATTGGTATTGGTTCGTCGGTTTTTCATCCTGAGTCTTCGCGCATTGCGCGCATGGCCTCCAGTGGCAAACCGGGTTTGGCGCAGTCTATTTTTCAGGTAGGCGGCAATATTGGTACGGCCATCGGCCCGATTTTGGCGGCATCGCTGATTTTACCCCATGGCCAGCGTAGCGTGCTGTGGGTAGCGGTGATTGCTTTGCTGGGCATAGTGCTTTTGATGCAGGTGAGCCTGTGGTATCGCGCGAATTTAACCAGCACGCGCGGGCAAAGCACGCTGTCTTTGTACGATAACGGCCTGTCGCCCAAGCAGGTGCGCAAGGCCTTGTGGTTGTTGTTGATTTTATTGTTTTCCAAATTTATTTATTCGGCGGGCATTCACAGCTATTTCACCTTTTATTTAATCGAGCGTTTTGGCGTCTCGGTGCAAACGGCGCAGTATTCGCTTTTTGTGTATTTGTTGGCGGTGGCCATTGGCACGATCAGCGGTGGACCAATCGGGGATCGCATCGGACGCAGGCGCATTATTATCGGCTCGATTGTCGGCAGTGCGCCTTTTGCGCTGCTTCTGCCCTATGCCAACTACGAGTGGACGCTGGTGCTGATTTTTATGGTTGGGCTGATTTTGGCTTCGGCTTTTCCTGCCATGGTGGTCTATGGACAAGAGCTGATGCCCGGTCGCATCGGTATGATTTCAGGGCTGTTCTTTGGTTTGGCCTTTGGAATTGCAGGCATTGGTGCGGCGGCTATGGGGGCGCTGGCCGATTGGTACAGTGTTGGCTTGGTGTATCAGCTTTGTGCGTTTTTGCCCTTGGTGGGGCTGGTGGGCTTGGGCTTGCCTGAGCTGAGAAAGCGCCGAGCCTAATCCTGAGCTTATGTTGCCATAGCCCAAGGGAGCCGCAGCGCAGGGTTAGGTTTGCGCCCACTGCCGCAGCAGGTTGTGGTACACGCCAGTGAGTTGCACCACGGCGTCGCGGTCGGCTTGCGTGTCGGTGAGCTTGGTGATGGCGGTGTCCATCTCAAACAGGGTGCGGCGCTGGCCTTCGTCACGAATCAGGCTTTGAATCCACATAAAAGCGGCTAAGCGCGCGCCTTGGGTAACGGGCGTCACACAGTGCAAGCTGGAGGAAGGGTATAAGATCGCATCGCCAGCGGGCAGCTTGACGCTGTGCTCGCCATAGGTGTCGGCGACCACCAGTTCGCCGCCTTGGTAGTCGTCGGGGGCGTTCAAAAACAGGGTGCAGGATAAATCCGAGCGCAGCTGGCTTTGCCCATCGAGGCGCATCACCGCACCGTCTATGTGCATGCCGTAAGTGCCACCGCCTTGATAGCGGTTAAAGCGCGGCAAAATAATACGCAGTGGCAGCGCTGCGGCAAAAAATAACGGCTGGTTTTGCAGCCTTGTGCGGATGCGCTCGCCCAGCTGCGTGCGCAGCTGGCTGTTTTCATCGAGCTGTTCATTGCGTTTGACTTGCGCACCTTGGCTGCCCACCGTCTGTCGCCCATCTACCCAGTCTTGGCTGGCTAAAAGCTGATCGCGCATCTGGCGAGTTTCTTCAGCGGTAAAGACTTGGGGGATGTGCAGCAGCATGATGATTCCTTATGCAAAGAGAATAGGGGCTAGGTCGACGCCGCCAGGGCTCGCCGACCTAGCGCAATGCTGGCCTAGAACGACAGGTTCAGGCTTAGCATGGCGGTGCGGGGCTGGCCTGGGGTGTAACGGTAGCCACTTTTGTTGATGGCCGCTACGTATTCCTCGTCCAGCAGGTTATACAGGTTTAGTTGCAGTGCTAGGTTGTCGTTCAGCTTGTAGCCTGCCATGGCGTCCATCACCCAGTAGCTTTCGGTGTAGTTCGGCGTGCCGACTGCACCATCGGTACCGCGTTTGAGCTCACCGTTGTAGCGTGCTCCTGCGGCCAAACTCACCCCAGCGGGCAGGCGATAGGTCAGCCAGCTGGTGAAAGATGAGCTGGGGTTGTAGGGCAAATCTTTGCTGCCGTCTTTGGCTTTGGCTTTTCCTTCGGTAACGGTTGAAGACAGCTTGGTATAGCCCATGCTCAGGCTCAGGCTTTCGCTAATCTGCCCCACGGCACTGATTTCAAAGCCCTGAATTTGCTTCTCGCCATTTTGGTAGTACTGGTTGTCTGTAGGGTCTTGCTCCACTTGGTTGTCTACCACGGTGCGATAGAGCGCCGCAGACAGCAGCATTTTTTCATTAAAGAGCTGCCACTTAGTACCAAGCTCCACCGTGGTGGCTTGTTGCGGGTCGAACTTGGCGTTATCCGCGCTGCTGGCGCTGGCGCTCATTTTCAGACTGTTACCGCCTGGGGGTTGTGTGGCGACAGCGTAATCCACATAGACATTGCCTTGTGGCGTCAGCTGATAGAGCAGACCGAGCTGGTAGGTAAAGAGATTGCTGCTGTCTTTGCCATCGACGCTGCGCACAATAGTGTTTGCGGGTAAGCCTGCGCAGACGCCTGTGGTGGCTGTGCCAGAGCAAGCGGTATCGGCCTGGTATTGCGCTTCGTAATGATCAAGCCTTAACCCAGTGGCCAGCTGCCATTGGCTGGTCAGTTCGATGTGGTCATAGAGATACAGGGCAGAGGTGTCTACTTGGCCCTGGCTGTCGGCTCCGTTTTTCTCCATGCTGTAGCTTTTGTTGTAGTCAGGCTGGTAGATGTTCACCGTAGGAGAGGTCTGTGCCACGCTTTTAATGCCGGTGTTTTGAACCTTCTCGCGCGTTACTTCGACACCGTAGGCGAGGTTGTGTTTGATGCCCAAAGTCGAAAACGCCTGCACGAGTCCAAGCTGGTTGGTAAGGATACTGTTCTCTTGATCTAAGGTATTGACCAAGTGGTTCATCTGCCAGTTGGAAAAGTCGGTCATGCTCCAAGTGCTGGAGTTGGCTGCCGTTGCCATAAAGGCGCTAAGGAGATATTCCTGTTGGGTTTGCCCCCAGCGTGTGGTGTTGTGCAGGGTCACGCCTTCCGCTAGATCGTGCTCAACAATGGCCGTGACCATGTTTAGCTGCACGTCGTTGTAGTCCGATTTCGTACCGTAGAAATTGCTGCTGCTGGGCTTGGGTGCGGCGTTGAGCTCGGGGCGCGCAGGGTTGGGCGTACTCCAGCCAGGCAAGCCTATGGTTAAAGCCCCGCCGTCTGGGGTGTTGTCCTGGGTAATGTGCAAATAGTTGAGTTTCAGGCGTGTGTCTGTACCCAGACCCAAAGCCAAGGCGGGGGCAATACCGTAGCGACGATGAGCAACATGGTCGCGTCCTGGTACATCGCTGTCTTCCCACATAAGGTTTAAACGCGCCGCGCCTGTGCTGGAGAATTGGCCGTTGCTATCCAAGCTCACGCGGTTTTGGTTGGCCGTACTGCGGCTGATAGACAGATCGGTGTGGTTTTCGAGCCAGGCTTGTTTGCTGACCATATTGATCGAGCCGCTGGGCGCGGTGCGACCGTAATCGGCACCACTTGGGCCTTTGATGACTTCCACCTGTTCGCTGTTAAAGGTATCGCGCGAAATTGCGCCTAGGTCGCGCACGCCATCGACAAAGATTGAACCTGAGCTGTCAAAGCCGCGCATATAAATGGTGTCGCCTGTGCTGCTGTTGCCGTTTTCGCCAACGTAAAACGTACCGACGCCGGGGCTGTTTCGCAGGGCTTCGGTGAGCGTGGTGGCATGCTGGTCGGCCAGCAGGCTTTTATCCATCACTTGGATGGTTTTGGGGGTTTTGGATACAGGCTGGGTGAACTTGGCGTTGCCGAGCTGATCTTTAAAGTAGTCGGTGCTGTTTACCTGATCGGGGTTGATGACCACATCGCTTAACGAGGTGTCCTCTTGTTCGGCGTAGACCTGACCTGCGACCAAGCCAGAGAGTAAGGCCGCACCTAGGCTAACGCGAGCGGTTAATTTGCCCGATGGGGTGGAGAGTTTGCGGGTAGAGATAAAAGACATAATGAAGTTCCTTTGCAAGGCCTGGCTACACCAAAGTGGTAGGAAACTGGCTAAGCATGAATGGGTAGGCGAGCGCTGCGCACTTTATTCCTAATGATAATCGTTTGCAAATAGATTTTTTTGACAAAACTTGACGCTTTCACTTTCTATGGCTTTCAGACATCTTACCCGGCCAATTAGTAGGCTTTATGGGGGCACTATGATCAGACAAGCTCCTGCTTTTTTTAATCAAGCTCCTGCTTTTTTAATCAAGCTCCTGCTTTTTTTAATCAAGCTCCAAGCATTGAGGTTTACGATCCGCTGGCGCAGTTTTTAGGCGCATCCAGCGATGGCCTGATTACTTACCAGTTCAGTGATGCAGTGGCCTTGACTGGGCATTCCTGCCCCACCGTAGCCAGCGCTTACTTAATGACGTGCGCCGTCCTCAAAGCCTTGCGGCAAAGACATGCCCGTGCGTGGCAATATCGCCATGGCTTGGCAAGGCGAGCGCGGAGAGGGCGTCACTGGAGTGATGGCTGCCGCTACTGCAAGGCGCAAGGGGCATAAAAAGCCGGGCGCAGGCTTGCTAGTTTGTCGGGCGTTTTTTTGCGATAATGCGCGGCTTTTCACACTCCCCATTTCAGTCTGGTTGACCTCATGAAAGCCCAAATCGCTGCATTACTGGCGCAAGCCGTTGCCACCCTTAAGCAACAAGCCGTTCTTCCTGCCGAGCTTGAGCCTCGCATTGTGATGGAAAACACCCGCGACAAAGCACACGGTGATTTAGCCACCAACCTCGCCATGACCATGGCCAAAGCCGCAGGTAAAAACCCAAGAGAAATGGCTCAGCTGATAGTCGCAGCCTTGCCAGCCAACACTCTTATTGCCAAAACCGATATCGCAGGGCCAGGCTTTATCAATTTTTATTTAAGCGACGCCTCCACCGCGAGCCTAGTGCAAGCCGTACTGGAGCAAGGCGTAGGCTATGGCCGCAACCTCAATGGCCAAGGGCAAAAAGTGCAGGTGGAGTTTGTCTCCGCCAACCCTACAGGCCCCTTGCATATTGGTCATGGCCGTGGCGCAGCCGTAGGCGATAGCATTTGCCGTTTACTGGAGGCTTCAGGCTGGCAGGTAACGCGCGAGTTTTATTACAACGACGCGGGTCAACAGATTAACAACCTCGCCCTTTCCGTACAGGCGCGTGCCAAAGGTCTGGGTTCCGATGACGCCAGCTGGCCAGAAGACGGCTACCGTGGCGCTTACATTGTCGAGCTGGCCGAAAGCTTTATGCGTGCAGACACAGTGACCGCCGCCGACCAAAAAATCACAGGCACGAAAAACACCGACGATTTAGAAGCGATCCGCCAGTTTGCGGTCGCTTACTTACGTCACGAGCAAGACCTCGATCTCAAAGCCTTTGCCGTGAACTTCGATGTGTATTTTCTGGAGTCCTCGCTTTACAAAGACGGTAAGGTCGAAGCGGCGGTGCAAAAGCTGATTGCCAACGGCTACACCTACGAAGAAGGCGGCGCTTTGTGGCTGCGCACCACCGATTTTGGCGACGACAAAGACCGCGTGATGCGCAAAACCGACGGCGGCTACACCTATTTTGTGCCCGATGTCGCTTACCATTTCGACAAATGGAGTCGTGGCTTTGTGCAGGTAATTAACGAGCAGGGCGCCGACCACCACAGCACCATCACCCGCGTGCGCGCAGGTTTGCAAGCGCTCAATGCGGGTATCCCGCAAGGCTGGCCAAGCTATGTGCTGCACCAAATGGTGACGGTCATGAAAGGCGGCGAAGAAGTGAAAATTTCCAAGCGCGCAGGCAGCTACGTGACCTTACGCGACCTGATCGACGAAGTAGGTCGTGACGCTACGCGCTTCTTCTTGGTGGCGCGCAAAGCCGATGCGCAAATGACCTTCGATATCGACCTCGCGCGTTCGCAGTCCGCCGACAACCCCGTGTATTACATTCAATATGCCCATGCGCGTGTGTGCTCGATTTTCCGCAAGCTGGAAGCCGAGAATACTCAGTGGAGCGTTGGCGAAGGCATAGCCGCATTGGGCAAGCTGGAACTGGAAAGCGAGAAGAACCTGATGGTCAACTTGGGTCGCTACCCTGAAGTGGTGAGTAATGCCGCCAAGCTTCATGAGCCGCACTTGGTGGCCAACTATTTGCGCGATTTGGCAGGCGATTTCCACACTTGGTACAACAGCGAAAAAACACTGGTCGAAGACGTGGCGCTGCGTAATGCGCGCTTGGCTTTGGCGCAGGCGGTGCGTCAAGTGATTTATAACGGCTTGGATTTACTGGGTG
The DNA here is from genome assembly GCA_039797885.1 of Pseudomonadota bacterium. Taxonomy (GTDB): domain Bacteria; phylum Pseudomonadota; class Gammaproteobacteria; order Pseudomonadales; family Oceanobacteraceae; genus Venatoribacter. The sequence goes on along the minus strand of JBDKHD010000098.1, from coordinate 6,088 downwards.
TCAGTGCGCCCACAGAAATGTAACAAAGGTTTTTATGGCTAAAGCAAAAAAACAAGATACGCCCAAGTGGGTATGGGTATTAGTACCTGCACTCTTTGTCTTTTTCGTCGGTTTTTTACTGTACTTGTCTACTTTGCCTGCCAGCAAAGACGACCATTCGTTCAGCAAAGACTTGGCAAAGTTCGTCCAAGAAAATCGTCCTCAGAAAAACGCCGAGCCAGCTCCACAAGAAGCGAAAGCCAGCAAGCCTGAGTCTTATGCTTCAGACTACGAGTTCTATCAGCTGCTGGAGAGCCAAAAGATCGAAACCTCCAAAGTGGATGCCTATAAATCCACGCCCAAGGACAATGCCGACGTTATTTATCGTTTGCAGGTGGCCTCCTTCCGTAACAAAGAGGACGCCGATCGTCTGCGCGCCAATTTGATAATCGAAGGCTTGAACGCCAGCATTCAATCCAGCGAAGTGAAGGGCACAACCTGGCATCGCGTGCTGGTGGGGCCTTTTAGTAACCGCTCGGCCATGAACAAGGCACAAGACCGCTTGGTAGCGCGCAAACTCAGCCCCATCGAGATGAAAGAAACCGTTAAAAAGTAATAAGCATGTAATTTTTTATTACTTCAGTTATTAAAAAACTCTCCCTACACTGCCCGCCAGTTTCATTAGGGAGAGCACCGTGTTGCCACTGCCTCTAAGTCGTTTTCTCGTTGTTTTTACCCTTTGCACCAGTGCTTTCGCGGCGGTAGCACAAGACATTTTGCTCAATGCTTCTTACGACGTTTCACGCGAGCTTTACAAAGATATCAACCCCGCTTTTACCGCCAGCCAAGGGGGCAATGTCCGCGTTAGCCAATCGCATGGTGCGGCCAGTAAGCAAGTGCTTGCCGTCAGCAACGGCTTGCCCGCCGATGTCGTTACCTTAAACCAAGCGCCCGATATCGACGCCCTCGTGGCGCGCGGTTTAGTGAAAAGCACTTGGCGCAGCGAGTTTCCACACCAAGCCTCGCCTTACACCACCACCACGGTGTTTTTGGTGCGCAAAGGCAACCCCAAGCACATTCAAGACTGGAGCGACCTCGCTCGTGCGGATGTTAAAGTTATCATGCCTAACCCTAAGCTCTCAGGCAGTGGTCGCTATGCCTATTTGGCGGCCTGGGGCTATGGCCTAGAGCAGTACGGCGGCGCGGGCGTGCGTGGTTTTATGGAGAAGCTTTTGGGCAACGTGCCCGTGTTTGATGGCGGCGGCAGAAGCGCCACCACCACCTTTACTCAACGCGGTATGGGCGACGTACTGGTGACTTTTGAAAACGAAGCCATCTTGATTGCCAATGAACTGGGCCTTAAAGATTTCGACTGCGTTTATCCGTCTTTGTCTGTCGATGCTTCAGCCCCTGTGGCCGTAGTGCATAAGGTGGCCGAGCGTCATGGCTACAGCAAACTCGCCAAAGCCTATATGGACTTTCTGTTTAGCAAAGAAGGCCAAGCTCTGATTGCCAAACACCATTTTCGCCCGCGCGACACAGAAGTGCTGGCGGCCAATTCCGCTAAGTTTCCGCCCATTAAAACCTTCCGCGTTGAGGAAAAAATAGGTGCGTGGCCGAGCGTGTTAACTACTCACTTTGCCGATGGCGGAGTGTTTGATCAGATTACCGAGAGTCGCCCATGAGTGCTGCCCAATCTAAGTCTTTTACCGTATTACCAGGCTTTGGTACCAGCCTAGGCTACACCTTGGTATACCTATCTTTAATCGTGCTGATTCCCTTGGCGGCCATAGTGGCGAAAACCCTAGAAATGGATTTTGCCACCTTTTGGAATACCGTGACCTCGCCGCGTTTGCTGGCCAGCTACCGTTTGTCTTTTGGTGCGTCTTTGTTGGCGGCGGCCATTAATTCGGTGTTTGGCTTGCTCTTGGCTTGGTCCTTGGTGCGCTACAGCTTTCCTGGGAAAAAAATAATTGATGCCTTGGTCGATTTACCCTTTGCCCTGCCCACAGCGGTTGCCGGTATCGCACTTACGGCGCTGTACGCGCAAAACGGCTGGATAGGCCAGCTGCTTGCGCCCTTTGGTATTCAAATTGCGTTCGGCCCTGCGGGTGTGCTGGTGGCACTGGTCTTTATCGGCCTGCCTTTTGTGGTGCGTACCGTACAGCCGATTTTGGAAGACATCGACACCGAGCTGGAAGAAGCGGCGGTGAGTTTGGGCGCCAATCGCTGGCAGACTTTTTGGAAAGTGGTGTTTCCTATTTTAACGCCTGCGCTCTTAACGGGTTTTGCTTTGGCCTTTGCTCGTGCGGTGGGCGAATACGGCTCGGTGATTTTTATTGCGGGCAACATTCCGATGATTTCTGAAATTACGCCCTTGATGATCATCACCAAATTAGAGCAATACGACATCGCGGGTGCGACGGCGATTGCCGTGGTGATGCTGGTTTTTTCTTTTGTGTTGCTGCTGGCGATTAACGGCCTGCAAGTGTGGACAGCAAGACGCACAGGACGATCATTATGAACGCATTAACTCCCAGTTTAATTTCTGCCGATGCGCTGCTGGCGCAAGCCCCAGGCGTGGAAGATAAACGCACCAAATTTGAAAAAAATCGCGCCACCGCCGAACCAAAATGGGTAAAGCGTTTAATTTTGGGCGTGAGCTTAAGTTTTTTTGGTTTGTTTTTATTTTTACCTTTGGTGGCGGTGTTTTACGAAGCGCTGCGCCAAGGTTTTACCGTGTATTGGCAAGCTTTAATCGACCCAGATGCACTTTCAGCTATTAAATTAACGTTGCTTGCGGCAGCGATTTCTTTGCCACTTAATTTGGCTTTTGGTATTGCTGCGGCTTGGTCTATTGCCAAGTTTGACTTTAGAGGCAAACAAATACTTCTGACTTTTATCGACCTGCCGTTTTCCATTTCGCCTGTGGTAGTGGGTTTAATGTATGTGTTGCTTTTTGGTATGAGTGGCAGCCTAGGTGCATGGCTTTACGAGCACGATCTCGCCATTATTTATGCCGTGCCAGGTATTGTTTTGGCCACAACCTTTGTGACCTTTCCTTTTATTGCGCGCGAGCTTATTCCGTTGATGCAGGCGCAAGGGCGCGAAGAAGAAGAAGCGGCCGTGGTGCTGGGTGCGCGTGGCTGGCAAGTGTTTTGGCACATTACTTTGCCCAATATTAAATGGGGTTTGCTCTACGGCGTGATTTTATGCAACGCCCGCGCGATGGGGGAATTTGGCGCGGTGTCGGTGGTGTCTGGGCATATTCGTGGCATTACCAATACGCTGCCTTTGCACGTCGAAATTCTTTATAACGAATATCAATTTTCTGCGGCTTTTGCCGTGGCTTCTTTACTTGCAATTTTGGCTGTATTCACCTTGGTGTTAAAAACCTGGGTAGAGCATCGCAGCGCGAAAAAGCCCAAACACTAAGCGGTAATACTTATGAGCATTCAAGTTAAAAATTTGCAAAAGGAATTTGGCGCTTTTAAGGCATTGGATAATATTTCTCTGGATTTTAATTCGGGCGAATTGGTCGCACTGCTTGGGCCATCGGGCTGCGGCAAAACCACTTTGCTGCGTATTATTGCGGGGCTGGAACAGGCCGACAGCGGGCAGGTGATGCTCGATGGCGAAGACGCCTCCAGCACTCATGTGCGTGAGCGCCAAGTGGGTTTTGTGTTTCAGCATTACGCGCTGTTTAAACACATGACGGTATTCGACAACGTCGCCTTTGGTTTGCGTATGCGCCCCAAAAGCTCAAGACCAACGGAAGCGCAAATCCACGATAAAGTCATGTCTTTATTGCAGCTGGTGCAGCTGGATTGGCTGGCCGATCGCTTTCCTGCGCAGCTTTCAGGTGGCCAGCGCCAGCGTATTGCCTTGGCGCGCGCTTTGGCCGTTGAGCCGCGCGTGCTTTTGCTGGATGAACCCTTTGGTGCGCTCGATGCCAAGGTGCGCAAAGAGCTGCGCCGCTGGCTGCGTAAATTGCACGACGAGCTGCATGTGACCTCGATTTTCGTTACTCACGACCAAGAAGAAGCGCTGGAAGTTGCCGATCGCGTGGTGCTGATGAATTTTGGCAAGGTCGAACAAATCGGCACGCCCGAAGAAGTTTATAACCGCCCCGCCACGCCTTTTGTGTACGGATTTTTAGGCTCGGTCAATCAATTTAAAGGCCGCACCGAAGCGCAGGGCGTGCGCATTGATGACCAAGTTTTTGTGCAAAATCATGAGCTGGCCTCAGGCACGGATGTCTTTGCTTTTGCGCGCCCGCACGAGCTGGAAATCGTCACCGATTTAAGCGTGCAAGGCGTGCCTGCGGCGGTGGATCGCATCCTAAGCTTTGGCCATCACAGCCGTATTGAATTGGAAGGCAACGACAACCAGCATTATGAAGTCACAGTGACGCCCGATGATTTGGTGCGCTTAAACCTAAGCCGAGGCCAGCGCGTCCAGCTGCGCCCCAACCGCCTGAAGATTTTTCAGCCGTCGTAGCTTTAAGCGCTGGGGTTTCAGAAGGCCGCGTCTTGTCCCAGACAAGCGCGGCATTCACCCCAGCCCCTCGCGCCTAACGCCCAACGCCCCGCGTTTTCCTAATCCAACAAACTCAAATCCCGCACTGCGCCTTTGTCGGCGCTGGTGGCGAATTTGGCGTAGACCTTCAGCGCCGCACTCACTTGACGTGGGCGTGGCTTGGCGGGTTTCCAGCCTTTTTGGTCTTGCACCGCGCGGCGTTTGGCCAGCTCGTCATCGCTTACCAGCACATTGATGCTGCGGTTTGGGATGTCGATTTTGATGCGGTCGCCTTCTTCGATTAAACCAATCGCACCGCCAGAGGCGGCTTCAGGTGAAGCGTGGCCGATAGACAGGCCAGAGGTGCCGCCTGAGAAGCGGCCATCGGTGAGCAGCGCGCAGGCTTTGCCCAAGCCTTTGGATTTCAGGTAAGAGGTGGGGTAGAGCATTTCTTGCATGCCAGGGCCGCCTTTGGGGCCTTCGTAGCGAATAATCACCACGTCGCCTGCTTTTACTTGGTCGGCCAAGATGCCTTCTACAGCGGCGTCTTGCGATTCAAAAATCTTGGCGCGGCCTTCAAACACTAAAATAGACTCGTCCACGCCTGCGGTTTTTACCACGCAGCCCGTTTCGGCAATGTTGCCGTACAGCACCGCAAGGCCGCCTTCTAAGGAGAAAGCATTGGCAAGATTACGGATGCAGCCGTTTTCGCGGTCGCCGTCCAGTGAAGGCCAACGTGTGGCTTGGCTAAAGGCCACTTGGGTGGGGATGCCCGCAGGGCCAGCTTTAAAGAACTCCAGCACATCAGGCGTGGGGCTGCGCATAATGTCCCACTTATCCAACGCGTCTTTTAGGGTTTTGCTGTGTACGGTAGGCAAGTGCGAATGCAGCAAGCCTGCGCGATCCAGCTCGCCCAAAATCGCCATGATGCCACCTGCGCGGTGTACGTCTTCAATGTGATATTTTGGGGTGTTGGGTGCGACTTTGCACAGCTGTGGCACGGTGCGCGACAGGCGGTCGATGTCTTTTAGGTCGAAGTCCACGCCTGCTTCTTGGGCTGCGGCCAAGAGGTGCAAAATGGTGTTGGTCGAGCCGCCCATAGCGATGTCTAGGGTGATGGCGTTTTCAAAGGCTTCAAAGTTGACGATGCTCAGTGGCAGCACGGATTCGTCATTTTTCTCGTAGTAGCGCTTGGTGATTTCCACAATCTTGCGACCCGCTTCTAAGAACAGCTCTTTGCGGTCGGCGTGGGTGGCCAAGGTCGTGCCGTTGCCAGGCAAAGACAGGCCAATGGCTTCGGTTAAGCAGTTCATGGAGTTGGCGGTAAACATGCCAGAGCAAGAGCCGCAGGTGGGGCAGGCGCTGCGCTCGTAGGCCGCGACCATTTCGTCGGATACGGAGTCGTCGGCAGCCACCACCATAGCATCCACTAGGTCGAGCTTGTGCTCAGACAGCGCGGTTTTACCCGCTTCCATTGGGCCGCCTGAAACGAAAATCACGGGGATGTTTAGGCGCAACGCTGCCAAGAGCATCCCCGGGGTGATTTTGTCGCAGTTGGAAATGCACACCAGTGCATCGGCGCAGTGCGCGT
>JBDKHD010000097.1:0-2699 GCA_039797885.1 Pseudomonadota bacterium | reverse complement strand
TGCCTTTGAAACTCGGATTTTTCGCGCGCAGACGGCCATCCAACCACACCGCTTGAATGTTCTCGCCAGTTTGTATGAAAGAAACAAAACTGTGGCCTGCGGGTAGGCGATCGTCGTTGATATTGGCGGGTGCGCTCCAGCTTTTGCCTTGGTCGCCAGAGACGCTAAAGCGCACGTTACCCGTAAAGGGCACATCGGGCAGGCTTTGCGCCCAAGCTACCACTATAAGCCCTTGGCTGAAGGCAATTTGTGGGCGGTTTTCACCGTTGGCGGCGATGATTTCTTCTTCGCTATTGACGGCAATGGGGTCGCTGAAGGTTGCGCCAAAATCTTTGGAAAATTGCACGCGTAAGCGCCCTGCCAGCACGCTGGCCTGCCAGAGCGTGCCGTCTTTGTCGAAGGCGACACCTGCGGCGATGGGAGTGCGTTGCAGCATTTTTTGCCATATGGCTTGGCGATCCATGCTCTGTTCTTCACCGTTGTGCGCATACAGGCAAGTGGAAAACAGCAAACCCATTAACACCAGCAGTTTTTTCATTGTTTCACCTATTCATGACCAAATTGGTATTCCAAGCCGAGGAAGTAGCTGCGAGGCAGGCCAGGTGCGTAAGTGGGGTTGCCTGAACTTAAGCCCGCACTTTCGGCGAAACGCACATCGGCTAGGTTATTGATGCTGCCATACACAGACCAAGCTTTGCCCAGAGGTTGGTTGGCGCGCCAGTTTACCAGATCGTGACCTGAATATTTTTGCGTATTGTCGGCATTCAGCCAATAACTCCCAATGTGTTGCCATTCGAGCGAAGTGCGTAGGCCACTTTCACCAAAAGGGGTATAGGTTAGGCGGGTGTTGGCGATTTCGCGCGGAGCGTTTTCCATTTCGTTGCCTGAAAAATCCGTACTACCTGCTAGCCAGTCTTCGTAGCTGTGCTTGGCGTAGCTGTAGCTGATGCCCAAGGTTAGCTGTTGTAAAAGCAGGGTGTTGATGCCCAGCTCTAAGCCTTGGTGAAGGGTTTTACCCGCGTTGACCGCTTGGGTTTCGTTGGTGTTGGGGTTTTTCTGGCTGATGATGTCGTCGCGCTTGATCATGCGATACAAAGACAGGCTGTAAGCCACACGTTCACCCAGCGCGCCGCGATAGCCCAGCTCAAAGCTGTCGGCTTTGATGGGTTTTAAATCCAGCGTGTTTTGCACCAGTGCAGCGGCATTGCTTGATGCGCCAGGGCGAAATAGCTGGCCTTCGCTTGGGGTGCGAAAGGCGTGGTTGTAGGCGGCATACAAGCTTTGCTTGTGGCCAAGGTCGTAGGTGGCTCCGATTTTAGGGCTTAGGTGGCTGTAGTCGAGCTTGGCATTGGCGGGGCGGTAGTAGTTACGGCCATTGAGGTTCACTACCCCTGCATTGAGATTGTTGCGGTAGTCGTAAGCCATGTAGTCAAAGCGCAGACCAACGGTTAGGCGCAGCGCGTCGGTGGCGCTCAGTTCGCTGTGTACATAGGGCGATATCGATTTAAAAGTCGCGTCGTAGTCGTAGGCGCGCCCTGCCAAGTTGAAGCCCGTGTAACGGCGGGTATAGCCCGAGCCTTCGGTGGTGACGGCAATAGCGTCTTCTTTGCGGTCACCAGGGCTGTAGTCTATGTCTAGCCCCGCAATAACGCGGCTTTGCAGCGGTGCAAAGTCAAAGCGTGCTTTGCTAAGCAGACCGTAAGATTGGTTGCCCGTCTGGTAAACAGTGGGGTCGTAGCCAAGTGACCAGTTGGCCAAAAGCTCCATGCTGTTGTCGCGGGCATAGGGGGTAATGCTGTAGAGCGCGTTGCCGTCTTCGTAGTCGTAAGCACTGGAGAGGCGCAGCGCGCTGACTTTACGGTAGGAAATAGGGGTGTAACTGACTTTGGGGTTGTGGTGATAGTCGCTGGCAGAAATGGCCGAGCTGCCTGCGGTGTCCTGATCGACTTGGGTGGCGGTGAGCACGGTTTTTAAGCGGCTTTGGCTTAGGTTTCTGTCCCAGCGCAAGGTGGCACTTTGGCGGTCGTAGGCGGTGTGGTCGCGCCAGCCGTCGGTGCGAGTCAGGTTTAAATCGGCGCGCAGGCCGTCTTTGTTGTGACTGGCGGAGGTGCTAATCAGCGCGCGCGCCCAGCCAAAGCTGCCACCCTCAAGGCTAATTTGCGCCGAAGGTTCATAAGAAGGCTCTTTGGTTTGCACGTTGATTACCCCGCCAATGGCGTCACTGCCATACAAGGCTGTGCCTGGGCCTTTGGTAATCTCTACGCCTGAGGCTTGCGGAATATTCACTTCGTACAAGGCGTTGTGGTTAAAAAAGCCCGTTGAGCGCGTGGGAATGCCGTCTTCTAAGTACAGGTAGACGGGGCTGGTGGTGATGGGCTGGCGGATGGCGGTCAAATGGCCTTCGCCACCTGTGACGTTCACCCATACACCTGCGGCCTGGTTCATCACCTGCGAGGCGTGTTGGGATTTCAGCTTATCGATGTCTTCACCAGAGATTTTACTGATGGCTTGCGGGGTTTTACTTAGGGCTTGCCCCTCGCGCGTGCTTGTTACTGTGATGGTGTCCAGTTCGATGCTGGCGGCGTGGCTTAGGCAGGTATTGAGCAGGGCGAGATATAACAGAGTGCGCTTCATGCTGAACTCGATAACAAAAGAGGAAAGGCGATTGTAAAGAAGAGTAACGCGCCAACCTATGCGGC
>JBDKHD010000096.1:0-6808 GCA_039797885.1 Pseudomonadota bacterium | reverse complement strand
TAATTTAAATAATTATTTAGCATACCCATTCCCGCTGGTACTTGGCTTTCACTATAACCAACACCTGGAGCACTATGGCGGTATTCGGTTCTTTCAACGAAGCCCAGCGGATCAATAGCCTGAATGGCAGATGATGAGTTTCCGTGCAAACCCTGCGTTTTTTCAAAGCTCGTTCGGCCATAGGGGGTTGTCATAGCACTGATGAAATAGCTGGAATCCTGATAGGTAAAACTGGAGCGTAAGCCAATCGCATCCGTAATTGCAGACAACCTTCCTTGCGCGTCATATTCAATCAAAACTTGACGGCCAAAAGGGTCTGAAATTCGCGTTACAACAAGTGGGAAATTCATATTGTCGTAATGAAAATAGCTAATTTGGCCAATGGCATCTGTAATGGCATTCAATCGCATTTGATTGTCATAAGATAAGCGAACTGTATTACCTTGTGGATCTACGCGCTCAGTTAAATAGACTTTACGGGGATAGCTGGTTTTATTTTCTGCAAAGGAGAAACGCTCAATACGGCCATCATTTTCTCGTAATTCATACGACTGGTTGTCCAAGCGAACAAGTACAGCAGCGTCATTTTGCTTGGGTGAAAACTTTCCTGTTGAAGGCTGGTAGCCTTTGTATTCGTACGCACCACCACCTGCAACATACTGTAATACATTATTGCCGATGGAATTGGGGTCATCTTGAATAAAACTCAACCAATTACTTGTCCATTTCTGACCCAAATTCCATCCAGAAAATACCGCATTCTGGTCGCTTTCTTTTTCGTTGTAATAAAAAACAAATTCGATCGCAGAACCAACTGGCGGTGCGTAACTTAATGGCGTATCGCGTAGGCTCAAACCCGCCAGCATGGATTTAAATGAATAAATAGGCATCCCAGCGCTATTACACTCTCCCGCATCCGCAGAGTCACAAGGGCTGTTAGCATGAGAATCATTGGTTGAGGTGGCTCCAGCATAAAGCCATGAGGAGGCTAGACAAAATAAAGAGACAAAAGCGACTTTGATGGTGTTAATCATAATTAAATCCTTTTAATTTATAGGCTTAAATGTTTCTGGTGCAATCGCTTTATGGCCACTTAAAGGCTGGCCATTTAGATTGCTGGCTTTCCCGTCCAAAGTGTAAATTCCAGGTTGATACTGTTTTAGACAGTAAGGGTCTTCAATACTACAAAGCTGCGCTATGCAACCAGTAAGATAAGAAAAAAGCTGCGCCTGTTCGGCATTCTTAGGTTTCTCCCACTCTAGGCTATGAGGGCGGTATCGAACAAAATCGCCTTTTTGAATAGGTGCTGCTTCGTATTCATCTCGCATCATAAAGAGAGACACGGGGCTTTCTTTCTCGGCATAGCGAATTGACACAAGACGAACTGTATTTTTATAAACAGAGAAGTCGCTAGGGAGTGCTTTCCAGAAACCATGATGCTTGGCGGCATCAAAAACAACGCGCAATTCTTTATCACTGGCTATATGAACAACTTGGCCAAGAACAAAGTTCTCATAAGCGCCATCGGCTGCCATTTTGCACCAAACCTCTGGGCATAAAGATTCATTTGCAAAAGCACGGGTTGCGTGAAATACAACAACAAGCAGGATTAATTTGAATGTGATTTTTTTAAAATTCATGCATCCCTGTTTTGCTATCCTTGAAATCAGCCGCACGCTACGCGCTATTTTTTATGAGTTCAAGAAAAACCGAATGCCTGCTGTTATTTTCATACTTATTTCGTAATTCAAGGCATGAGCAAAACTTTGCTGTTTGCCTAAGTGATGGTGCTCGTCTTCGCAGGCCGCATCAGAACCCAAAATGAAGCCCTCACTCTCCCTGCGGAATTTATCCTATGGGCGAATTTTATGATTGCGGATCATTTTAAGATGAGTGCTGCCTTGCGTTCACGCAGCACTCAATAAGGAAGATACTCAAATTAACTATGACACCGCCTTTCTAATTCCCCGACGCTTTGTGTTCGGCCTCGGCGTGACGCATGGTGGTCAGTAAATCTTGCATGCGGCTGACCTGCAAAGACAGCGCCGAGCTGGCGGCCACTTCAGGCGATGTCGGTACGGGGCTTTTAAGCTGATGGTAGTTGGCAATGGCGCGCAAGAAGCTATCAAAAGGTTTAACCTTGCCCATTTTCAGCACTGCAATACGCGCAACGCATTTAGCATGCAAGCGCCCTTCAACCAAAAAGCGGTGCTCCATATAAAAATATTTTTCATCCCAATACAGCACACGGCTTTCGATATCCACCAAAGAAAAAGGCTTAATTTCTCGGATAAAGGTTAGGGTTTGACTGGCCAGCACCGAGCGCCAGCCCTTGTGTGCAAAGAGCAAACCCGAGCCAATTTGTAAAAAAAATCCTGTGCGCGCGTGGTCGAGGCGCTGCGGATAACGGCCATTGGTTAGGTGGATATTGATATCGCAATCCCAAGGCATCACGCGAAAATAAAAATGAAAAGGTTTAAGCGGATTAGCGGGTTTGCCCCAAGGGTTGTGCGCCAAAACCGCCAGTGAGCGCAAAGCATGAATCATGATTTCTCTCCTTCTGCGGGCACGCGTTTGCGCATTAAGCCTTCTTGAGTGGTCGATGCGACCAGCTCACCCTTTTGATTAAAAAATTGCCCGCGCACTAAACCACGGCCACCACCTGCGTTGGGGCTGTCGATGGCATAAAGCAGCCATTCATCCATACGAAAAGGGCGATGAAACCAAATGCTGTGATCGAGGCTGGCCACCTGCATGTCTTTTTGCGTAACGGACACAGCATGAGGGTGCAAAGCCGTAGGAATAAAATTGAAATCGCTGGCGTAGGCTAAAGTGGCGAAGTGCTCGTAAGGATCGTCGCCCATAACCGAGTCGGATTTCATCCATACGTATTTAATCGGGTCTTTGGGCGTGGGCGCAAAGATATTAACGGGGTCGAGCACGCGCTGTTCGATGGGTTTGTCTTCGGTGTATTTTTCGCGCACTTTTTCAGAGAAAAACTTTTTAAACATGCGCGCCAGCTCCAGCTGCGATGGAATGCCTTCAGGGCCTTTTACCTGCGGCATGGGAGCCATGTGCACAAAGCCGTCTTCGGCCTGAGTAAAAGAGGCGAGCATGGTGAAAATCGCTTTGCCATTTTGGCTAACCGTTACCTGGCGCGTACAAAAACTGCGACCATCGCGCAAAATGGCCACCTCAAACTCCAAGCTGTCTTCGACGTTGCCTGGGCGTAAAAAATACGCATGCAGTGAATGCGGAAACCACTCTTTGCTGGCTAAGGTTTGCAGCGCCGCCGATAAGCTTTGCCCCAATACTTGCCCACCAAAGAGATTACGAAAGCCTAAATCTTGGCTATGGCCACGAAAACGATTCACGCCGATAGGCTCTAAACGCAGCAGCCCTAAAAGCTGCAATAACACTTCGCTCATATTTTTATTCTCGTTAAAAAGCGTTGGGGCAGGTAAAAAATCTCCCAACAAAGGCGTACACCTTACTGATTAGCGGGCATTTGCCATTGGCCGAGTTGACGCGCGCGCAGAGAAAGCCATATAGCGTATAATGCCCGTCCATTTTGTTTTTAGCTCTGTTATGAACTACCCCATTTTTCAGCAAGACACCCAGCCAAACACCTATCAAGCGCAGCTGGATGACAAAGCCAAGCGCATCGAAGCGCTCTTTGCCCCATTTCAGCCCCCGAAGCTTGAGCTTTACCCCAGCACGCCCAGCCACTTTCGCCTGCGTGCCGAGTTTCGCCTGTGGCACAGCGGCGAGCGCTGTTTTTACGCCATGTTTGCAGGTGAAGACCGCAAAACCGTGCTGGAAGTGCAGGATTTCCCCATTGCTAGCCCACTAATAAACCAGCTTATGCATGCGCTTCTGCACCAGCTGCACCACAGCGACCTGCTGCGGCGTAAGCTGTTTCAGGTCGAGTTTTTAACCACCCTAAGCGGCGACGCCCTTATTACGTTGATTTACCACAAGCGCCTCGATGCCAGCTGGCAGGAAGCGGCACAAGCGTTACAGCAGCAGTTGGGTTTTCCCGTGATTGGCCGTTCCTTGAAGCAAAAAGTGGTACTGGAGCGCGATTTTGTGCGCGAAAGCCTAGAGGTGGATGGCCGTAGCTTTCACTACAAACAAATCGAAGGCGGCTTCACCCAGCCCAATGGCGAGGTCAACCAAAAAATGCTGGCCTTTGCGCGCTCGTGCGCCAAAGAAGTGAACCCCAAATGCCTACAGGATTTGGTCGAGCTTTACTGCGGTAATGGCAATTTTTCCGTGGCCTTGGCCGATTGTTTTCGCCAAGTACTGGCCACAGAAATTTCCAAAACCTCGGTGCAAGCCGCGCAAGACAACATCCGCGACAATGGCATCAATAATCTGATTATCGCCCGCTTATCCAGCGAGGAATTTGTGCTGGCGCTGCGCCAAGAGCGCGAATTTGAGCGTTTAAAAGGCGTGGATTTAAGCCAATACGATTTTCAAACACTGTTGGTGGACCCACCGCGCGCAGGCTTGGACGAGCAATCGGTAAAACAAGCGCAAGCCTATCAAAACATCATTTACATCTCCTGCAACCCCGATACTTTGGCCGCCAATCTCGCCACTTTATGCCAAACGCACCGCATCGCCCGCTTTGCGCTGTTCGATCAATTTCCCTACACCCACCACTGCGAAGTGGGTGTGCTTCTTTGTAAAAGGTAACCCCATGAGCGCATTTGCCAATCTTTTGGCCCTCACCCCCGATGAGCTGAATAATCTCGCGAAACTTGGCTACCAAGCCATGACGCCCATTCAAGAGCAAGCGCTACCCTTGGCGCTGGCAGGGCAGGATTTAATCGCTCAAGCCAAAACGGGCAGCGGCAAAACCGCCGCCTTTGGTATATCGCTTCTGCACAAGCTCAATCCGCGCTTTTTTGGCGTACAGGCTTTGGTGCTCTGCCCTACTCGTGAGTTGGCGGCGCAAGTGGCCGAGGAGCTGCGCAAGCTGGCACGCTTTCAAGCCAATATCAAAATCGTGGTGCTCACAGGCGGTGTCAGCATCGGCCCTCAAATTGCCTCGATGGAAAAAGGTGCGCATGTGGTGGTCGGCACGCCCGGGCGCATTTTGGATCATTTACGCAAAGGCACGCTAGCCATCGACCAGCTGCAAACACTGGTACTGGACGAAGCCGACCGCATGCTGGATATGGGCTTTAACGAAGACATTCAAAGCATTTGCCGCCATACCCCAGCAAGCCGCCAAACCCTGTTGTTTTCGGCCACCTTTCCCCACAACATTGAAAAGCTCAGCGCCGATTTACAGCAGCAACCTACACGCATCAAGGTGGAAAGCACGCACAGTCAAAACGCCATCGAGCAATACGTTATTTTAGGGAATGACACCAGCCGCCCAAGCCAATTACTGGCTGCTATTGCGCATTTTTCTATTCGCCAAGCGGTGATTTTTTGCAACACCAAGCAAGCCGTCAGCGACATCACCGAACAGTTGCGCGATGCGGGCTTTTTAGCCTTGACACTGCACGGCGATTTAGAACAGCGCGACCGCGATGAAATCTATGTGCGCTTTAAAAATAACAGCGCGCACTTTTTAATTGCCACCGACGTTGCCGCACGCGGGCTGGATGTCAGCGGTTTGCAAGCGGTCATTAACTACGAACTCCCCCGCGACAGCGAAGTCTATGTACACCGTGTTGGCCGCACAGGGCGCGCAGGTGAAAAAGGTTTGGCATTAAGCTTGGCCAGCAGCAAAGAGACGCAAAAAATTCTGGCCATTGAAGTGCAACTGGGCAAAGACCTTGAGCGTTTTTCTGCGGACAAACTAAACAGCAATCTGGGTGAAATTGAACGTCCGCCCATGGTGACTTTAAGTCTTGGCGCAGGCAAAAAAGAAAAACTACGCGCAGGCGATATTTTAGGCGCACTCACCGGCCAAGGCGGCATAGACGGCAAAAAAATCGGTAAGATTGATGTGCTGGATTACGTCGCCTATGTGGCGGTAGAGCGCAGTGCAGCCAAAGCCGCACTGGAGCATTTACAACGCAGCCGTATTAAAAACAAAGCCATTAAAGTAAGACGAGTTTAAGGTAATTTATGAATTTGGATGAGTATTTAAAACTTTGGGACGTGCCCTGGATTCACACCACAGTGGGGCTGTCTTTATTAGTTCTATTCGCGCTGATTGTTGATGTTTTTATCAAGCGCATTTTGCTGCGCGTGCTCTTTAAAACCCTGCAATCCTCGGCATTAAAAGAACTGGCCGATAAAGGCAGCTTGCGCTTTATTCCGTGGTTGGCGCACATCATTCCTGCGCTGATTTTGGTTGAAGGTGTCAATTACCTCACGCAAATGCCCGACTATTTGGCTACCATCATTGGCAATCTGTCGCAAGCGGTTGTCGTTATTATGCTGGCGCTCTCTGCCAATCAATTTCTGAACCTTGTCAGTCTGCTGCATGAAAGCCGTGCCGACGCCAAAGAAAAACCCATTAAAAGCTACATTCAAATCGCCAAAATAGCAGTGTTTTCACTTACTACTATTTTCTTAATTGCGTTGATGATCAACCGCTCACCCTTGATTTTAATTTCAAGCTTGGGTGCGGCGGCGGCGGTGCTGA
This sequence comes from Pseudomonadota bacterium, assembly GCA_039797885.1. GTDB lineage: Bacteria > Pseudomonadota > Gammaproteobacteria > Pseudomonadales > Oceanobacteraceae > Venatoribacter. The sequence goes on along the minus strand of JBDKHD010000096.1, from coordinate 195 downwards.
TGTTTATTTTTCAAAACACCTTGCTGTCTTTTGTTGCCAGCGTGCAAATTTCCACCGGTCAGCTGCTTCGCATTGGTGATTGGGTCGAGATGCGCCAGCAAAATGCCGACGGTTTTGTTATCGATATTGCTTTGCACACAGTGCGCATTCAAAATTGGGATAAAACCATCACCACCGTGCCCACTAAAAACTTTA
>JBDKHD010000095.1:0-4854 GCA_039797885.1 Pseudomonadota bacterium | reverse complement strand
ATGACGCCTCAAACCAACTGAGAATTTCAACAATATTTTTATCGTCGGGGTATTTGGTTTTTGACCAACCCAAACGCACGATCACCATACCTTGCTCGGGCAGAACCATTACGCGCTGTTCTCGACTACCTTTTGCCGCAAAGACATTGGGGCTTAAACTTGGCCAGCGTGGTTTTTCGCTGTTGGTATTAAGCCACCAGTTATAGCCAAATTCTTGTTCATTGGTAGAGCTATTCGGCTCTAAAGAACGGCGAATATAATCTTCAGAGACCAAGCGCTCACCATTTATTTCGCCGTTATTTAACATAAATTGGCCAAGCTTGGCCCACACTCGCGCAGGCGCATACAAGTACGAACTGCCCATCAGCAAGCCCGCGCTATCGGTTTCAAATAAACTCGGTGCAAACCCCATAGGCGCAAAGAAACGTTGTTGAATTTGCGCAATGCTGTCATTGGGTATTTGACCTAGGCGCTCCTGCACCAATTGCATAACTAGATTGGTGCTACCCGAAGAATAACGATAATGTTCACCCACAGGCCAAGCCAGTGGCAAACCTTTCATATAGGCCGCAGCGCTGACACTTTGAAACAGCATCGCTGGTGCACTTTGCCCCGGGCTGTAGATTTCGTCGTAAGCCAAACCATCGGTCATCTGCAACAAATTTTCGATGCTGACATCTCGGCGCTCATCTTGCCAAGCAGGAAATAACGAAGTTTCTTGTGTATGCAGCCGCCCTTCCATTTCCAAGTGCCCTGCCAATAAAGCCGTCACACTTTTGGCCATTGACCAACCTAAAAATAACGTATTTTCGTTGTAACCTTCGGCATAGGCTTCAGCGACCACTTCACCATGATGAACAATCAACAGCGCACGTGTATCCAAACCCTGTTCATTATCCGCTTGCAACATAGCGGCAAGTTTAGTGTTCAGCTCTGGATTTAATGTCTCAACGCGATTACCCAAAGGCCAAGGCGCATCCAGCGCTTGCAATTTTGCAACTTGCAAGCTTTCGCGCACACTGGCTTCAGGATAATCCAAATCACAACCGAGATTTTCTTTAAAGCTGGCTGTGCGCGTTATAAATCCCAATGAAGCGCTTGCGATCTTTTTTTCATCGTCCAGCTCGTAATGCAGCAAGCCCAGCATCGGTGAATACATCTGAATATCACGAGCCACCTGCTCTTCATTTTGCCCCATTACAAAATACATAGAACAAGCCAGACGCGCACCAATACCTGTCGCTACTTGCGGGGCATTAACCAAATACACAGGTGTTACCCCGGAAGCAAAGGCCATTACCACAACCAAGGCTATTAAGGTTAGAAAGCCCCATCTCTTTTTTATTTTCATCTTGTTTTACCTTACCCTGAAAACTCTTCCATAAAATCCAACGCGGCCTGATATCGAATGGATTTACGATGATTGGCCCACAGCTCTTTAACTTTTTCTTGATTGCATTCCTGCCTATCTACCAACACGCGTGTTTGTAATTCACCCTTTTTTACACCATGACTTAATGGCACTTTGGAGAATACAAATTGATTGGAAATCAAATCCATAAATGGGCCAGATTTGCTGGTCGGCATAATAAAAAGCAGCTGCAAGCCCAAGCTTTCTGTTAAATAATGAATCACTTCTTTAGAGCGGGTTTCATCCATTTTAGAGAAGGCTTCATCCACCAACACCATACGCAAATGCGTATCGCCTTCGTTAAAACGAAACGCCGATGTGACCGCCGCCGAGCGAATAATATAAGCAGGCGTTTCTAACTGACCGCCTGAACCCGTGCCGTATTGGCTTAGAGCGATAGGCTCTTTATTGGCAGGCTTTTTATAAATCTCATACGAACGATAATTGCGATAATCAGAAATACGCTCCAATTCACGCATGGCTTTTTGCTCGTCGTCATCCAGCAGCATGGCCTTTAAGCGGTCGCGTACTCGCTTGGCATTAGCAGACAAATCCGCCTCAAACAAAGTCGCTCCCTCGCCTAAAGCCGGGCTTTTAATAATTTCTTCAAAGAATTGCCAATATTCTTTAAATTCTGGAACCCATTGCCAATCAAACCAGTAGGTTTCTTTGTCGGCACCAAACTGATGATGTGCCAGCTCTTTATTCAGCTCTTCTAAAATTCCTTTGCCTTCGTTAATGGCCTGATAAATCGAATGACAAAGATTGGTAACAAAGGCATTATTGAAGCTGGCGCGCAGCTGATGCAGCTTGTCTTGTTTTTCAACCAAGATATTATTTTTAAGACGATTGAAAACGCGCTCAACTTCGCGCTCAAGCGCACAGACTGATTTAAAGAAATCCACGCCATGTTCTTGACGATAGTCGGGTGAATAAAAAATATGATCTGCTGTTTGGCTGCGCTGATTATATTCCATCACCGCACGTTCGATTTCATAAGCATTGGCGTTCAGCTCTTGGCTAATGGCTTTACGGCGATTTTCAATAACCTCAGCTGGATTATTTTGCGCTTCTTGCTCGGCATTAACCAAACAAGCATCCAGATTAAAATCAGGCCACAGGCTTAAAATAAAGCGTAATGCTTGCTCTTTTTGCTCTGCAACTTCAGCGGTCACTTCTTGTTTATCACTGAAATCTTTGCACAGTTTCTCACTGTCTGTGAGCTGTTGTTGCAGCCGTCCAAGATCACCATCAAGCTCCTTGATTTGCGTGTCAATCTCATCGGACTTTTCTTTGAGTGCTTTAAACTCCTGCTCCAGCGGTGCAAAGCTGCTGGTATCCAAACCTTTTAGCGTTTGCTCCGCCTGGCGCATACGGTATTGCACATCAAGCATGGCTTGCATTTTTTCAGCAAAATGCGCAGGGCGAAGTAAATTGATGGCGTCTAATACTTGCTGTACTTGTTTAAAGCTCGCATGAGCTTCGTTATTTTGCTCATGCAAAGCTTGTAGCTCATTTTGTTTTGCCTGTAGCGCGCGTTCGCGTGCGCCTAAACCAAACACCAATTCACTGTCATCCATATCGCAGCGATATACCGCATACGCACCCGATCCTAAACCATCCTGAGTTAAGCCGCGACGCGTTAAACGCAAGGCTTGCGCATCGGCAACCTGTTCAACATTGCCGTAGCTGGCCTGCAAATACGCACGTGCCACCGCATGATCAAATTGCATTAAATTTAAAATAGAATTAGCAGGCAAAGACAGGCGCGCCGCATCTTGTTTGGCCTTTTCACCCTGAATGACTCGGGCTTTACTGCCACCTGGAATGGCACGCAAAATTTGTGCAGCCTGAGCTTCATATGCACTTTCTACGATGATGCCAAAACGCGCACCACCGATATAACCTTCGATGGCGTTTTGCCATGTACTTTCTGTAACCTCGACATAGTCTGCCAACACGCGTGGATCCGCTTGCGGGCATTCGCGTTTAATAACCTCCAGGGCTTGGCGCACAAAACTGGGATAATTTAATTGTCTCGCTTCGAGGCTAGCGATATCTGCTTGTTTTTGACCAATACGTTGCTGGACTTGCTGCCATTTTTGTTCGCGACGATCCGCAAGTTTCGCCACCTGATCACGCAAAGAAAAACCGCTACTTTCCAGCTCGGGCAATAAAAAACGTTCGCGCCATTGATTAACCCTATTTTGCTGGGCACGCGCTTCGTCCAAGTGTTCTTCTAAAGGCGATAAGTCAATCCAATCTTTACCTAATAATTTGCGTAAATCGACGGCATTTTGCTCTTTAATAGCCAGCACGTCTTTGGCCAGCTCTTGCACTTTACGCTGCCCAAGGCTGGGTATTTCTGCGGCGATGGCGGTTTTTTGCAAAGCGCTGTACAACAATTCTGTCGCACGCAAGGTGGCTTGCAACATTTGCTCTTGTTCAAGCAAAGGCACGCTAAGCTCGTGCAATGATTTTTTGCCCTCATTGAGCATCAGCTGCGCCGCATCTTTATTTTGCAGAGCATGCACGCCAAGACGCTGGGCTTCCATACCGATAAGCTGTTCGCGTGTTTGCTTGCGTCTGTCTTGCGCCACTTGTCGCGCCTGCTCTGTAGCCTGTAACTGTTTACGAATGCTTTGCTGTTTTTCTTTTGCTGCTAGATAAACACGCTGATCGTGTAAAAATCGGCTCTTTGCCGCAGTAAATTCCAAGGTGTTGTAATCAATCCAGCGCTCAATGTACTTGCTGGCCGATTTTTTAGCGCCGCTTAAAATACCAATATTTTGCGCTAAAAGATTAGCCTGTGCGTCCATCGCATGGATGGTTTTCATTAAGTCCGAGACACTGCGAATGGCATCGCCTAAATCTTTTTCTTCTAAAATTTCATTGGCAACAAAGCCATTAATACTTTTAACCGGTTTATAAGCCATAAAACGCGCAAAAGTACGAGCCGCATTTAAGGCTTCACGCTCGGTGATGGCGTCATTGCGGCCGCGCAGCGCACCGTATAGGCGACGCAAGTATTGTTTTTTTGTGTCGTATTTTTCGATGGCTTGCGAATCGAGACGCTTGCGCAAATGCGCAGGTAATTTCTGCAGCTCAATCACCTGGCGACCAAGGTCACTGTCTTGTAAAAAATCCGACAGCGTAAGGGTTTCGTTAACAATATAAAATTGTAAATCATTTTGTCGTGCGACCGCTTGCCCGCCTGCACGATCGATGCTGGCACTGACACCAATTATCGCAGTAAAAGCTTCGCCGCTTTCACCTTGCGTAGGATGAAATACCGCCGCCAAATAACCAATAGCGCCATCTGGGCGCGCATAACTGCCATCGTCGCAACCCAACACATAAGACGCCAAGGTACGCACATTTTTTCCGCGCCCACGTTGTGTGGCTTCGTCTTGGCCGGGATTGTAATGAAAAAGCGTATCGTG
>JBDKHD010000094.1:0-3808 GCA_039797885.1 Pseudomonadota bacterium | reverse complement strand
CTGCTTGATGGCTTTGGAATTGCTGTTTAAATTGCGTTAGATAAAGATTTAAATCCAGAACCTTGCTGCTGGTTTCTTTGCGTCTGGCAAGCTGAAGCATGTCTTCGATGATGCGATTTATACGCAGGCTGTTTTGCTCGATGATTTGCGTAAGTTTTTTGTTGTCGCTTTCGGCTTCTACTTTTTCATTTAAAATTTGCGCAGCTTGGCGCATGGCGCTTAATGGGTTGCGAATTTCATGGGCAATGGAGGCCGTTAGGCGGCCAAGCGAGGCCAGTTTAAATTGCTGCGCTTCCTGCGTAATGCGCTTGCTGTCTTCGATGCTCAGTAGGTAATAGCCCTGGGTATTATCAATGGGGCGAGTTTTGCGGATGTAAAATACTCCGTGTTCATTTTGCAGCTGGCCTTTTTCTATGGCTGCCAATAATTCCTCTGCAATTTTTTGATTTTCTTTTGGTGCGAACCATAGCGTGGCCTTGTTATTAAAAAACAAGGCTTTGTCTTCTTTGTCGCAAACAATAATGGCATCAGGTAGGTGTAGCAGGGCTTGCTGGCTAAAGCGCTGAAAGCTTTTCAAACGCGAATTGCTTTCTTCAACGGAAGAAAGAGCGCTTTTTAAGAGCTTGGATAAGTTTTGTGTGCCCCAAGCCAAAATAAAACATAAGAACCCATACAGGCCTGAATTTAACAAAGCCTGAGCGTCGGTGTCCTGCGCTAAATAGTTTTGCATATAGATGACGGTGATGCTGGTCCAGGCCGCCACGCCGTAGCCTAAAACATTTGGCGTAAGTAGGTTTGAAATAACAACAGGAATGGCAATGATGCTAAGCAAACCACTGTTTAGCCCGCCTGAGGCAAACATAATGATATTGAGCAAAACAATTTCAAAAAATATGTAGCCAGTGGCGATTTGCGGGTCTGGCTTTAAGCTGGCGCTAGCAGAAAAAACCGCTGCAAAAAACACATAAAGCACGCAGCAGGTTAGCACCCAATCAGGCTCTAAAGCTCCGATTAAAACATGGTCTTGGTCGATGCTAGTGGCAACCAATAACAGCAGTGCCAAAAGCAGAGAATAATAGCTGTACAAGCGTAATAAGCGTTTGCCTTTTACCAGCAGTTCGCTGGCTGAAAACCAATAAGCCAAGTTACACCTCGCAGTTTAAATGGCGCTTATAGGGTTAATAGGCGCTGCTCTGATTATCCAGTAAGCCAAATGAAATGATATTCCAAAACGAACGGCGATCGGTTTGCGCCAAGCCCGATTCGATAAATTTGCCGTCTTTGAGCTGCTTATAGTTTGGGTAATTTAATTTTAATAATTCCAGTGCGGTGTTGGCTTCGCTGTCCATTTTTAGTGCGCGATAAGCTTCCACTTGCATCGCCAAGGCTTCAGCCACCGAGCCTGTATGTTGGAAGTTTAACAGTACGCCTGTGGCGCGATTGGCAGCGGCCATATAAGAGTGGCGTTTCATTAAATAATGAATGGCGCTGATTTCATGCGCGGCAAGGCGCTCTTTGATATAAACCATGCGCGCACGCGCATCGGCGATATAGGGGCTGTCGGGAAAACGTACAAGTAATTCAGCAAAATAATTGAAGGCGTCTTTTAGCGGAATAGGGTCGCGCTCGACTTGGTCGTTGCTAAAACGCTCGACAAAAGGAAAAGCCATTTCGTAGGTGGAGACCGCGCGCAAATAATAGGCGTAGTCCACTTGTTCGTGCAGCGGGTGCAGGCGGATAAAACGCTCGGTGGTGGCCAGCACGTTGTCGTGATCGGCCATCATAAAATAGGCGTACATCATTTCCAGCTGGGCTTGTTCGGCGTAGCGGCCAAAAGGGTAGCGAGACTCCAGTTGGCGCAGTTTTTCGACGGCGGAAATGAAGTTGTTGCTCTCAATTAGCTTGTGCGCTTGCTGGTAGTATTCTTGCTCGGCGAGGTCGTCTTTGTTTTTGTTGGATGCGCAAGAGGCTAAAAGCACCGATAAAAGAACGATCAAAACGCGTGAGTTCATGGAGAGCCTTATCAAAAAACGGTATACTGAAAGCGCCGTATTAAAGCACAGACCGCACAATCATTGATACTGCGCCCAAGTCCACTACCTGAATACGAAATATGACCACTGAGATATCCTTAAGCGCAGAAGTTCCCTTTGCTATGGGCAATCGCCGCTTTGACCAAATCGCTGCCGAGCTTTTCCCTGATTACTCCCGTTCACGCCTGCAAGACTGGATCAAAGACGGCCAGCTGACCGTCGATGGCGAAGTGCGCCGTGGCCGCGACAAGCTCGTAGGAGGCGAAACCCTAAAACTGCACACCGAGTTGGTCGCCGAAGGTAATTGGCAGGCGCAAGAAATCGCCCTCGATATCATCTTTGAAGATGAGCACATTTTGGTTATCAATAAGCCTGCCGACCTGGTCGTACACCCTGGCTCGGGCAACCCCGACGGCACTTTGCTCAATGGCTTGCTGCACCATTGCCCAGCGCTTGCCACCATCCCGCGCGCGGGCATAGTGCACCGCATCGACAAAGACACCACAGGGCTTTTGGTGATTGCCAAAACCTTACAAGCGCAAACGCACTTGGTCGATCAACTGCAAGAGCGCACCATGGGGCGCGAGTACGAAGCGGTGGTGCAAGGTTACATGACAGGCGGTGGCACAGTGGAAGAGCCGATTGGTCGCCACGGCACGCAGCGCACCAAAATGGCGGTCAACCCCATGGGCAAAGAGGCCATCACCCATTACCGCGTGCTAAAACGCTTTCCTTCGCACACCCACATTCGCGTTAAGCTCGAAACGGGGCGCACTCACCAAATTCGTGTGCATATGGCACACATTGGCTACCCACTGGTGGGGGATGTTGCTTACGCGCCACGCACACGTTTGGCCAAAGGTATCGGCCTAGAGCTGCGCGACACCTTATTAAACTTTGGCCGCCAAGCGCTTCATGCGCGCAAATTGGGCTTGCACCACCCTGAAACCGAAGAATGGATGGAGTGGGAGGTCGATTTGCCTGAGGACTTCAAACACCTGCTGGCGGTGCTAGAGCGCGACAGCGCCGCCAGTGGCGAGTCTATTTATGATTAAACTGGAGCTGGCACAGGGCGTGCGCGCTGTCATCACTACGCGCGAAGGCGGATGCTCGCTGCCCCCTTTTGCCAGCAACAACTTCGGCCTACATGTGGGCGACAACCCCAGCCATGTGCAGGCCAACCGTGCGGCTTTGCTGCAAGGCTTGCAGGGCGCGCGGCACATTCAATGGCTGGAGCAAGTACACGGCGATAAAGTAGTGGCGGCCAGTTGCACCAATGCGACTCCCGAAGCCGATGCCTGCTACAGCACCGAGCGGGGCGTGGCCTGTGCGGTCATGACCGCAGACTGCTTGCCCGTACTGTTTTATGCCCTAGACGGCAGCCAGATTGCGGCCGCGCACGCAGGCTGGCGCGGGCTGGCTTCAGGCATTTTGCTGCAAACCTTGGCTGCCTTCCCTAAAAATCAGCCAGTTGGTGCTTACTTAGGCCCAGCCATCGGCCCCGATGCCTTTGAAGTCGGCCCTGAAGTGCAAACCGCTTTCCCTTGGGCAAGCGCTGCGTGCTTTAAGGCAGGGCAGGGCGACCGCCTCTTGGCCAACCTTTATCTGCTTGCGCGCGAACAGCTTTCCCATGCGGGCGTGCAAGTCATAACGGGCGGAGACTACTGCACCTACCAAGACGCCACTCGTTTCTACTCCTACCGCCGCGATGGCAAAACAGGGCGCATGGCCAGCCTGATCTGGCGAGTGTAACCGCCCTCTTCTTCTTACTCTTG
>JBDKHD010000093.1:0-5132 GCA_039797885.1 Pseudomonadota bacterium | reverse complement strand
TACATTTTTATTTTCTTTTAAATGTTTCAGCAATAAACCTTCGCCGCAGCCTAAATCTAAAACTTGGCTATTGGGTTTGATCCATTGTTCAATAATGTGGAGGTCTTGGCGTAATTCACTCATTACTTGCCCTCCTCAAGTTGAATGCTATCCATAAATGTTTTAAACAAAGTTAAATAGCGGGGATTGGGTAATAAAAATGCATCATGACCATGATCGTCTTCGATACAGGCGTAGCTCACATCCTTATTGGCTTCGACCAACGCATTCACGATTTCTTCGGAGCGGCTAGGGTCAAAGCGCCAGTCGGTGGTAAAAGACATAATTAAAAAACGACACTGTGCATGGCTTAAACATTGTGCAAGATCGTTATTGTAACCCGAGGCTGGGTCGAAATAATCAAGTGCGCGCGTCATTAGCATGTAGGTGTTGGCATCGAAGCGTTGGCTGAATTTTTCACCCTGATGATGCAAATAACTTTCTACTTCAAATTCAGGACTAAAGCTGTAATTGTATTGCCCTGTTTTTAATTCTCGGCCAAATTTTTCGCGCATGGAGGCGGCGGATAAATAAGTAATATGCCCGAGCATGCGCGCTTGCACTAAACCTGTTTTTGGTATGGTGTTGTGCTCATAATAATAACCATCGTAAAAATCGGGGTCTTTGCTGATGGCTTGGCGCGCCACTTCATTAAAAGCGATATTTTGCGCAGTTAATTTGGGTGCAGAGGCGACAATAACTGCGTTTGCTACACGCTCAGGGTATTGGATGGTCCAGCGCAGTGCTTGCATCCCACCCAAAGAGCCGCCGACGACAGCTGCCCATTTTTTAATGCCTAAGCGATCGGCTAACCGTGCTTGGCTGTTCACCCAGTCGCGCACGGCTAAGAGTGGAAATTCGGGGCCATAGCGCCGCCCTGTTTCGGGGTTGATGCTGGTGGGGCCCGTGGAGCCTGAGCAGCCGCCTAAATTATTTAAGCCAACCACAAAAAACTTGTTGGTATCTATGGCTTTGCCAGGACCTATGGCGCTGTCCCACCAGCCGGGCTTGGTGTCTTCCGTGCTGTGGTAGCCCGCAACGTGGTGATCACCACTTAGGGCATGGCAAATTAATACAGCGTTGGATTTGTCTGCATTTAACGTGCCGTAGGTTTCAACCATAAGATCGTATTGGGGCAACACTTTTTGGCTGCGCAGCGTAAGTGGCTCGTCAAAATGCAGCAGTGTTGGGGTAACAATACCGACTGAATCGTCAGCAAATTGTGCGGGCATAGGAGAATTCCAATGGCTGTGCAGAGTCGCTCTGCATTCAGTTCAATAACGGGGGCAAAGTGTAACAGGGGTGGGGCGGTTATTGAATGCTTGGCGAGGCAGGCTTGTGGAAAAGGGATTGCTATTGCCCTAAAGGGGTAGCCTCAGTAAGCTGCGTTTTTTGTTTGTTAAAGGATGTAATGATGAATAAAGCAAAGGCTTTTACTTTGGCACCTTTGGCACCTTTGGCACCTTTGGCTTGGGCGCTACTGTTGGCTCCTGCGTACGCAGAAGACGCCGCCGCTGAAGCTCCTGTGTCTTATCCGCTTTGGAGCGGTTCGGCAGAGGTCGGATCGGTTTGGACATCGGGCAATACCGATACCAGCAGTATTAACGGCACGGCTTCGATAAAGCGTGAAGCACAAGTGTGGGAATCCAAGCTGCGTTTTGATGCGTTAACCAGTGAAGAAGACAACAAAACCACCAAAGAAAAGTACAAAGGCTTGGGGCAGGTCAACTACGATTTCACTGAGCGCCTGTACTTGGCCACGGTGGCTTGGCAAGAGCGTGATCGCTTTAGCGGCTTCGATTATCAAGGCTCAGCCTCAGCGGGTTTGGGTTATCGTCTGATTGATTCTGAATATACCAAATTGCAGCTGGAAGCAGGCCCAGGTTACAGCCGTGAGCGTGAAACGGCTACGCAAGAAGTGATAGAGGATCGTATTGGTCGTTTCGTTTTGAACTACAGCTGGCTCATTCGTGAAGGCATCGAGTTTACCGAAACAGCGACGGCGGAAAAGGGCGATAAGAATGGCATTTACACGTCTGAAACGGGCTTTAAAAGCCAGATCAATGGCAGCATCGCGACCAAGCTGACGTATAAAATTAAGTCCGTTGATGAGGTGCCTGTCGGTAAAAAACACACTGACAGAGAGTTTGGCGTAACTTTAGTTTTAAGTTTCTAAGAAGTAGGGGCACAGGCTGGGCGGAACTCGTCCATTTTGTGCCATTTTTTGCTGCTGTTCGTTTGCTGTTGTTGCCATTTTTGCCACTGAGCCGCGCTGCTGTACGCTTTTACTAAGGCTTTAAATTGCTCGCGCGCCTGTTCCTGTTGCACCATGGTCATCGGCCACTGCGCACTGAGAGTCAGCTGTTGCAGGGCGGTAAAAAAAGCCTCTTTTTGGGCGGCGCTCATGTCCATAGCGTGTGCGACTTCTTTGGCTTGCTGCAATTGCATCAAACGGCGGTGTTCGAACATGGCATTTTGAGCAGTTTCTTGCTGCGCAGGACGTAAAATCTGGCGAATCTCCAGCCGCATTTGCTCTTGCAGCTCCAGATAGTGCTGCTGTTTTTTGGCATTGCAATTGGAATGCAGCGCTTTTAGCCGATCACGGTATTTGGCTTCGATGGTTTTGATTTGCTGCTGCTGAGTGGAGGTCAGGGTTAAGGTTCGTGCCCAGTCGATTTCATGATGATGCTCTGCGCTCCATGCTACCGTGGAGCACAGCAGCAAAGCCGTAGCGAGTAAAGCGATACGGTTAAATAACATAATAGGTCTCCATCCGTGAGCGATGATAGCAGTGTACAAAAAAACATCAGTAGACGCTGTAAAGAAGTGCAAGATACGGTTGGAGTTTTGCAATCGCAAGTACTTAGGCTTTTCGGGTGGGCTATTGTACTTTGTACTCTCGCGTTAAAATTACCCCTCTGTTGTTCCGCTTGCGCATGAAGAACGGCGCCAACCTTTATTTGATACTACCGCTATGACCGACTCTCCCTTAAATCCCCTCTCTGCCTTTGCCGATGAAATGCAGGATGTGGCACCGCTTAAGCACACAGAAAAAGTCGAGCTGCGTAAAGGCAGTCTTGATAAAGCGACAGCGGCAATTCGACGCATGGCGGCTCAAACCGAGCAAACGGCTGCGGCCTTTGCGCCTGGCCTTGTAGAGATAAAAAAAGTAGAAGCTCAGGATGCCGTGGGTTTTAAGCGCCCTGGTATTCAGGATGGCGTCTATCGCAAACTGCGCTTAGGGCGTTATGAAATTGAAGCGCGGCTGGATTTACATCAGATGCGGGTGGAGCACGCCGAGCGCGAAGTGCAACACTTTCTGCGCGACTGCCTAGAGCACGATATTCGTACTGTGCTGATTATGCCTGGCAAAGGGGATCGTAGCTTGGACAACCCTGCGGTCCTAAAAAGCCACTTGGTGCACTGGCTGACGGAAACCGAAACTGTGCAGGCTTTTCATACGGCGCAGCCGCAACACGGAGGCACGGGTGCGTTTTATGTTTTATTACGCAAGAGCGACCGTAAAAAACAGCAGGCGCGAGAGCAATTCAGTCGTAGCCGGGGGGCTTATTAGCCAGATGTTGTCGCCACAGTACGCGTGCGGCTTCAAGGCTGTGCTCGGCCAAATGATTCTGCTCGGCCTGCTGTAAGGCTTGGATTAACTGCTGCTTCAGCGCTTTGGTATTACAGGGTGAGCGCTTGGATAGCGCCAAATACAGTGGTTCGCTGCTGATGACGTAAGGCAATAACACCAAGTTTTGAATTTGAAACTGCTCTATGTAGGCACGGCCAGGTTGTTCTTCATAAATAAAATAATCGACGCGCTTATTTTCGAGCATTTTTAGTGCCTGCTGCACGCTGCTAACCTGATGCATTTTGAGTTCGGCTTTGGCGAAATCGTCAAAGGCTTGGCCAAAGCTGTTGTTGATAACGCTCACCCCTGTGCGGCCTTTTAAATCGTTTAGGTCATTGAGAGTAAAAGAGCGCTCTTTGTGCACCCAAACTTTGCTGGTGGTTTGCACTAAGGGCGGCTGTAAATAATCGGCGTAGCCAAGGCGCTGCTGGGTTAGGAATGCGCCTGCAAAGGCATCGACCTGCCCTTGTTCGACGGTTTTTTGCACCCTAGCCCAAGGCCCTGCATAAATACTGTGGATTTTGATATTGGCGCTTTTGCCGATGCTGTTGAGCATCAACGCCAATGCGCCCTGTAGATGGGAGTCATCGGCGTTGGCGCGCCATAAATAGGGCGGGTATTCGGCGTTGCTGCTGGCGTTTAAAACCAAACATTGCGCTTGCGCAGGGCTGCTAAACAAGCCGAAGCAAAGCAGTAAAAGGAGCAGAGTGCGAGTGGCCATAAGCGATACCTCATCGTTATGGCTTAGAGTTTAGCGGCTTTTTAAATAACGATGGATTTGTTCGCTGAGGCTGTATTTGTGCACCTGAGTTTGCGCAAGGAGGCTGGCTTCTTGGTCGAGGCGTATTTGCGCCGCTTGCATGCGCTGGCGTGTTAATTCCATCAAAGGTTTGATCTCGTCTTTATAAAGCGCAGCGACGGCGTTTTACTTTGCGCGCGACCGAAGCCATGGTGTCCCAGGCTTTGGCTTTGTTGTCGCGGTCGATAAAAATATTGCCCGCTAGCCAAAATGATAGGCCAAAAATAGGAACGTATTTCAGCTGATTTTTACCCAAAATGGCGATGTTGGGCGGCAGCATGGCGGTGCAGATAAAAATATCCAGCGTGTCTTGGTGGTCAATAACAAACACCGCTTGCAGGCTCTAGCCAAGAGGCAGTGCGTTTTTGGCTTGAAACTGAGTGCCAAGCCAAGCCAAAGATATCATGCTGGCAAGCTTAGGGGTGGTGTTACGATGGCGCAGCTTTATCAGGCAGTAATCTAAAGCAAAAATGCAAACCGCAATAAAATGGCACAGTAAATAAGCAGCACGAAGAGCGTATAACATAACGAAAACTCGCTTTTTATTTTGAGCTAGTTTGCGTCAATACCCATAAGCGCAAGGTGCATGCTGGCCATCCTTGGTCCTGTGTTTAGCGCAAAAAGAGCTGATAGGTCATGTTGTTGGTTTCATCAACGTAG
>JBDKHD010000092.1:0-8689 GCA_039797885.1 Pseudomonadota bacterium | reverse complement strand
AAAGATTTTGGTGCCAGAAATGCTGTAAGAGCCGTCCGCGTTGGGTTCAGCTTTGGACTTCAGGATGCCAAGGTCTGAGCCGCAGTGTGGTTCGGTCAAGCACATGGTGCCAGTCCATTCGCCGGATACCAGCTTGGTTAAATAAACTTCTTTTTGTTCGGGCGTGCCGTGTGACTCAACCGTGTTCATCGCACCGTGAGACAACCCTGGGTACATGCCCCATGCCCAGTTAGAAGAGCCAACCATTTCAGAGATGACAATACCCAAAGACTCAGGCAAACCTTGGCCGCCGTGTTCTTCTTTGTGTGACAGTGATGGCCAGCCGCCTTCAACATATTGTTTGTAAGCTTCTTTAAAGCCTTTTGGCGTAGTAACAGAGCCGTCTTCATGACGCACACAGCCTTTGTCGCCTTCACGATATAAAGGAGAAATCACTTCTTCGCAGAACTGTGCGCCCGCGTTGATAACCATATCAACGGTTTCAGGTGTGGCGACTTCCGCAAACTCAGGAATGCTGGCGTAGTGAGCGGGAGTGTCTAACAGTTCGTCCATAACGAATTTAATATCGCGTAGGGGAGCCTTGTATGCTGGCATGGAAAACCTCGGGGCTGATGAGTGTGTGCAGTCTGACTGCGGGTTGGTAAGTGCCTAAAATTGCCTTAGGCAAGAAATTCAAACGAGTGTTTGAAACATACGTATGCAGGCTTATTTTGTCAAGTTCTTCTCTGGGCATAGCCCGTGTAAAGATCGCTCTTTTCGCTAGACAGCAAAAAGGCGCACAAGGCGCCTTTTTGTGTTTTCGTGTTTGAATTAAAACTTAAACACGATCTTTACGCTGCTATCGACCACTTTGGCATCGACGTAGCCAACCAAGTTGGGGTTATCCGCAACCAAAGCTTTAACCTCGGCGTCGTTGCCCGACTCTTTGGGGGGCGTACCTTTACCGGTGAAAATCAAGCGTGACCAGTAAGCTTTCAGCTGGCTGGCGCTTTTGCCTAACACCCTGTCGTTGAAGGCATCGCGCGAGGCGCTGCCCTCGTTTTGGTCGATGGGCACGGCTTTAGAGCCATCTGGGAAAGTGCTGGTTTTACCCAAAAAGATTTGCTCAACATCGGTTTTTTCAAGGCCGTAGTTGGCATTTTTTGCACTGACAATCACCACCACATCCGCAAAGGCGGCGGCACTGGCGAGCAGAGTTAGGCCCAAGGCCATCTTGGAGAAAGCGTGTAGTAATTTCATGGTCGTTTCTCCTTAGAACACTATGCTCATGCCGACGTTGAAGAGCGTACCGCTTTGAGTTGATAACGGAGCCGCGATGGCGCTTTGAACCCCTGTTAAGAAGGCACCAGAGGCAGCTCCCAGTGTAGCTGCATCACCGTATGCGGCATGCCCAGGTGTTTGATAGTTGGTCAAAGCTTCGGTATAGGTGGCGGCAGCGCCCCCTGCGGTGGCCTGTCTTACATCCGAAGATTCGCGTGTTACATAGCTGGCCTCCACTTTAAAGGCGGTCGAGCTGTTGTAGTCGTAACGTACACCCAAAGTCGTGCTATTAGCTTTAATGCTATTCAACTTCTGCGCCGTACCAATGCTGCCGCCTTTAAGCGAGTCTTCTGTTTGACTGTAGGTAGCGTGCACAGTGAAATCGCCAATACGCTGAGCCGCACTGACCAACCACGCATTATCATCGTTCAAAATAGCGGAGTCATGACGCAGAGCGGTGTATTCAGCCACCAAAGAGGTGCTGCCGTTATCCCAGAACAAGCTGCCTTCATAAAACTGCGATTGCTGACCCTGGGGGATAATTTCGGGGGTAATATTGGTCGCTGCTACGCCAGAATTTGGCACTTGAGACACCACGCCCGTAGCTTGATCATACAAGAAAGACAAGCCTGCGAGCTGATCCAAAGAGCGAGAGCCTTTCGGGTCTAAGTCGATATAGAACTCGCCACGGTGATAGCTTAAACGACCACCAAAATCGCCAGCATTGGCACTTAAAGCCACACCCGCTACGCTACGCAACTCCATAAGATAGGTGTGACCATACAAGCGGAAATCATCTTTAAAGCGACCTGTATAAAGCTGCACTGCACCATCCACGAAACCTGCGGTAAAGCGCTGAGTGAAGTCGACACCCGTGATATTGGCCATCGAGTCTAAGCGGTAGACGATGCCAGGAGGGGTAACCCAGTTATAGGCGTAGCCTACGTCAATAAAGTCTGAGTATTGGAAGAAGGGCGTGCGCAAACGACCAAAACGGAAACTGGAGCTGTCGGTGAGATCATAAGTGATATAAGCCCAAGCAGCAGAGGCATCGTATCCCGTTGCACCGCGCGACATAAGCTGAATGGTTGCCGTAGTATTGCTGTTTACTTTTTTTGCAACCTGCAAGCCCGCCAAGGTTTGCGGATCAAAACCAACGGTGGTGTCATAACCCTCTGTTGCGGCGGCATCTTGAATAGCCGCAGTATCCAACACCCCTGCTGTTACGTTTAAGAAGCCGTTGATCTGTAAATCATCGGCGGCGTAGGCTACTTGGGCTCCTGCCAGCAGTAGCGCTGTCGTTAATCCTAGCTTGATACGGGCCATACTTATGTCCTCTAGGGTTGAAAGTGTGCTTAAAGATAGTGCACCCCCCACAAAACACAAGAAAAGTTCCGTTTAAAACGCCCTTGGCTAAAAAATTCCTCATTAAAATTACGCGAAGTTACAGAGCGCGCCGATTTTGTCCGGTTTTTGCTAATCGGCGGCTTCCGTCATACGCATCAGCTGCTTCACTTGCCGCACTATTAACTGCTGTTGTTTGTGTGCCAAACCCTCCAGCCAGAAACTGGCCTGACGCTCGCCGTACAGGTCGGTCACTTCTGGGCCTGCTTGCCACAGGATTTCACTGTCTTGCACGCACTCTTTTAAAGTTTGACTGACCAATACCTGCCCTTTTGCGCTGGTGCTGGCCAAGTGCGCCGCCCAGTGCAGGGTATCGCCGATCAAGTCCAAACGATTGGAATCCAAGTGCGCGACAGGGGCAAAGAGCACTGCGCCAAAATGCACCGCTATGCGAAACTCGACACTAAGCTCAGTGGCGCCTTTGGTGTCTTCTTGCACTAAACCCAAAAACAATTGCGCGGTATAAAGAGCGTGCAGCGCGTCTTGATTTTTATCGCCATGTTGCATACCAAAAAGCACTACCGCGCCATTGCCTGCGTAGCGCTCTAGGCGGCCATTGTAGAGTTTGCAGGCGGCCAACAGCTGTTGATAGTAATGGTTGATCGCAAGCGTTAGCTCTTCAGCGCTGAGGCGCTCTTGCAGCTGTTTTAAGTTTTGGATTTCAATAAAGAGCATGGCGCAGTCGCGGTATTGCAAACTGCCTTGCATAGGCGACAGCGGCGCGGCGCCAAAATGCCCCAGCGCCGTTTGCATGGCTTGCTGTTGTTTTTCATGCAGCACCACGCGCTCTAGGGTGCTGTGCAGCGTTTGCAAATCGGGCAGCAGCGGGCGATTGGGCAGCAGCAGCTCGCCGCCTTGCTGCCAGCTATTAAGCTGGCGTTGCAGCTTGCGCACATAGCCGACATAGCGCTCGGCCAAAGCAAAAATCAGCAATCCAGCCAGCAAAGCACTAAAGCCCGTCGCCATAATACCCAAGGCCAAATAACGCGCGACCGCTTGCTCTGCAAACTCCTGAGTAAACTGCGCACGCAGCAAGCCAACGGCGACATTATCTTGCGTGACCGCCTGCATGATTTCGGTGGCTTTGCCTGTGCCCATGCCGATTTCAGCGATAAGCTGCTGATTGTTGTTGAACACGCGTATGGCGACAAAATCTGAGCTTTTTATCCAATCTTGCAAGGTGATATTGAGCGTGATGCGATCTTGTTGCAGCAAACTTGGGGCAAGCGCAATGGTTAAGCGTTCCAGCTGCTGGCGCGCTTCTTCTTCGGTGTGCTGCTTTAAGGTTTTGCTTAAATGCGAGGCCGTCAGCAGGGCGATCAGCAGCCCCACCGTGAGCACTAAGGTGGCGGCGATTAAGCCCGATACTTGACTTAAGTTCAGGTTTTTTAAAAAAGTGAGATTCTTATGCATGCGTATACTCAATAGAGCAGAGGGATTTCCTTATATTTGGTGCTATTATATGCGCCACTTAAATACGCGCTAGTCGATTTGCGCCAATCTTTTCTTAACCTGTTCTTAAACTCTGAGGTTCTACCATGAGCGATACCAAAAAAGCCTTACAAGACAAGCTGCAACAAGTGGAAAAAGGCCTATTTTTAATGAGCCAAGACCGCATTCGTGCGCTGTCTGTGCATGAAACCGTACACCTCATCGAAGAGCTGCGCGCTGTCGTGGCTGCGGCCAAAGCCGACGTCGCCAAACTGTAAAAATCTGGGGTAAACAAGGAATTATCCGTGACCGAATTGGTACTCATCCGTGTGACTGGGGCGGATAAGCCCGGTTTAACCTCCAACATCAGCGCCATGCTGGCTCAGTATGGCGTGACCGTTCTCGATATAGGCCAAGCTGAAATTCACGACACGCTATCCCTAGGGATTTTGGCCGCCATTCCTTCCAAAGAAGACTCAGGCTCCGTGCTTAAAGACGTGCTCTTTCGCGCTCATGAGCTGGGGCTTTCTGTGCGTTTCACCCCTGTCACCCCTGAAAGCTACGAGCACTGGGTTGGGCAGCAGGGTAAACCTAGGCATATTATTACTTTGCTGGCGCGCACCATCGAGGCCAGCGCCATTGCGCGCGTGACTTCCATCGTTGCCGAGCACGGTTTGAACATCGACCAAATCAACCGCCTCTCTGGCCGAGTTTCTTTACTCAAGCCCGAACAGCAAACGCGCGCTTGCGTCGAAATTTCGGTGCGCGGTGACGTCGATCACAGCGTGATGCGCGCGCAGTTTTTACAAGCCGCCAACGAGCTGGGTGTAGACATTGCCTTCCAAGAAGACGACGTTTACCGCCGCACCCGCCGTTTGGTGTGCTTCGATATGGATTCCACCTTGATCGAAGCCGAAGTGATCGACCAGCTTGCCGCCGCCGCAGGTGTCGGTGAACAGGTTGCCGCCATTACCGAGCGTGCCATGCAAGGCGAGCTGGATTTTATCCAAAGCTTTACCGAGCGCGTGGCGTTGCTTGAAGGCTTATCGGGCGACGTCTTGGAAGGCATTGCGCAGCGCCTGCCTGTTACCGAAGGCGCAGAGCGTTTGATTCGCAATCTGCGCGCTTTGGGCTACAAAACCGCCATTTTGTCGGGTGGCTTTAACTACTTTGGTCGCTATCTGCAAGACAAGCTCGGCATCGACTACGTTTTTGCCAACGAGCTGGAAATGGAAAATGGCCGCGTCACCGGGCGCGTCACCGGGCGCGTGGTTGATGGCGCGCGCAAAGCCGAGCTGTTGCGTGAACTGGCCGAAAAAGAAGGCATCCGCCTAGAGCAGACCATAGCCGTAGGTGACGGTGCCAACGACCTGCCCATGCTCAGTATTGCGGGGTTGGGTATTGCTTTCCGTGCCAAACCCTTGGTGCGCAAAAGTGCCAAAAACGCCATCAGTACCCTGGGGCTGGACGGCATTTTGTACTTGCTGGGTTATCGCGACCGCGACATTCAGGAATAGCTAGGGCTGAGTAAAATGCTGCTGCACCACAGCGGGCAGCCTTTTACGCCAAGGTTTGGATTTAATGCCAAAGGTGTGAAACAGCTTGGTGCAATCACCGCTTGGCACTGTCAGCTGGGGCTGCATGCCCTGCTCTGCGGCTTCTACGCCCACCTTATGCGGCTGATGATGCTGCACTTCCACCAAAAAAGCCTCGGCAAACTTCAGCGCGCTGACTGGCTCGACGCCATTAAAGTGGTACGTTCCCCAGAGGTTATTTTGTAAGTTGGCTTGCCTTAGCATGGCCAGCAACACCTCGGCCACATCGGGCACAGGCGTTGGGCTAAACAGCTCTTGCGCCGAAAGCTTTAGGCTCTCCTGCTTCAGTGCGGCAAGTAACAGCGCAGGAAAATCCTGCCCTTGCAGCGTCATCCCCTGCCCGACGCGCACAATTAAGTATTGCTCCCCTTGTGCGACGCCTTGCTCCAGCTGCATCAGCTGTTGCGCCAGTGCGGTGTCGGCACGCTCGCTGTGCGCTTCTTGCCACAAGCCTTCGGTGCGTTTGGGGAAAATCGCCAGCGAAGACAACAATAAGACAGGAATGCGCTGCTGCTGCGCCTGCGCTATCCAAGCGCGATACAGATTCAGCTTTGCTAAATCATAAAAAGAGGGCAGCAACACTAAAAAAGCCGACTGCTCAGCCTGAACAGGCAAGCTTTGGCACGCCTCTGGGGCAAAACAGTCGTAAGACAAGGCCTGCTCTTGCCATAAAGTGCAGACCGCCTGCGTTAAAACTGGCTCGCCACTTACCATAAAAGACCGAAACTGGTTTATCGACACCCTGCCAACCCTTGCATAGTCAATGAGGGCTAGAGCTTACGAGCAATGGCGCGAAAAACCAATAATTAGCATTGGCAATGCTCAGTATTTTTTAGTACTTTGGTGCTAATTTAATAAAAAGAACCAGGAGAACAAAATGAAACATCACTTATTAGCCACTGCTATTGCCTCTCTCTCGCTTGTTGCCGCCAGTGCCAGCCAAGCGGCGGGTTACTACGTCGATGAGCAATCCGCCCTGCGTTTAGGCGACGCTTTTTCAGGTGGTGCGGCCTCTGCCTCCGACGCTTCAGCGGCTTATTACGGCCCTGCCAGCATGCTGCTTGTGCGCAATGAGCTGGTACTGAACGCCTCGGCTATTTCCGTTTCATCCAAATTCCAAGGCACAGCCACTACTTTAGGTGGCGCGCCCATTGAGGGCAGCCAAGCCAAAACCGAAACCACAGACGTGCTGCCCACGCTCTATTTCGTCAACAAACTCACTGATGACATGGCTGTGGGTGCATTCATCAATGCCCCTTATTCCACTGGCACCGAGTTTGGCAAGCAGTCCGCTGCCCGTTACCAAGCCACCGATGGCGAGATTTTAGGTATCGATGCGGGTGTGTCTTTGGCTTATCGTCTGCATGAAAAACTGACTGTGGGTGGCGGTTTAATTATGCAATACCTCAAAGCCACCACAGGCGTGGCGGTGAACACTTCCGCGCAGTGCAAAGGTGCGGAGCTTTCTGGAAGTTTGCCTATCACCTGCTCCACCTTGGGCCTGCCTGATAGCGATTTAGGAAAGAGCACCCACGACGGCTATTTTGAAATGGAAGGCCACAACACCGTGCTGGGCTATCAGCTTGGCGCTTTGCTGGAGTTCAGCCCCAACAGCCGCTTGGGCTTAAACTACCGTTCAAAAATGAGCCACAGCCTTGCAGGCGAAGCAAGCCTCAGCTTCCCTGCCTCGGCGCAAGGCTTTACGGGCTTGGCAGGCTTTAATGACACCAAGGCCGATGGCCGCGTCAGCATGACCACCCCCGAAGTAGCCAACCTCAGCTACTACCACCAGCTGGGCGATTTGGGATTGCAGGCCGACCTGTCCTACACCAACTGGGCGCGCTTTGACAACATGACGGTCTCCAGCCGCGACACTACCATTCAAACCGCCGCTTCACCCGTTGCCTTTAATTGGAAAGAAACCTACCGCGCGGCGGTGGGAGCCAACTACAAGCTGAACAGCAGCCTGACTTTGCGTGGCGGTTTTGCTTATGACCAAAGCCCCATTAAAAACCAAGATGTGAAAGTGGATTTTGCTTTTGATGATTACAAAGCCATCTCTTTGGGTGCGTCTTATCAGATCACCGAAAACTTGGCCTTGGATGCGGGCGTGCAACACACACTCAAGCAGGAACGTAAACTGGCACAAGACCCTGCTGGCTCTGCTACAGGCGATTCTTCCTTGTCTTCGTTAAACGGCAAAATCACCACCGAGGTGACATCCTTTGCCTTAGGCCTGCGCTTAGGCCTGTAAGCTGGTACAGAGCCAGACTGCGTCTGGCTCTGTTTTTTTAAAAGGCGTTAGAAGCCTTCTTCTTTTAACGATTTTGCCACCATGGGGCGAGCTGCAACGCGCGCCATAAAGGCCGCAAGGTTGGGCAAATGGCTGATCTCAATCTTCATAAAACCCGCCCAAGTGCTCACCACAAATAAATAAGCATCGGCTACGGTAAAATCGTCCCCTGTTAAATAATTTTTACCCGCTAAAGATTCATCCACATAGGCCAAACGCTGTTTAATGCGCTCGATATTGATGGCTTTAGCGGCATCGGGAAAAGCAGGGTTAAATAACGGACCAAAGTTTTTATGCAGCTCGGTGCCGATAAAGTTTTGCCACTCTTGCACGCGATAACGCGCCATAGTGCCACAGGCAGGAATCAATTTTTTCTCTGGCGCTAAATCGGCCACATATTGGCAAATCACGGGGCCTTCGCTTAGGCCTTCGCCGTTCTCCAACACCAAATAAGGCACATAGCCTTTGGGGTTGATTTGATAATAATCGCTACCGTCTTCGAGCTTGTGCGTTTTGGTGCTGGCGGCAATGCCAGTAAAAGGCAAGCTGGCTTCATTTAAAACAATGCGCACCGCCAAAGAACAGGCACCAGGGGAATAAAATAATTTCATCGAATTGCTCCTAATTAAAAACCGCCCCAAGCTTACGCCCTCCTGCGCACCTTGCCAATTTGTGGGTAGCTCTACTCACTTGGGGTTGTGACATT
>JBDKHD010000091.1:0-3379 GCA_039797885.1 Pseudomonadota bacterium | reverse complement strand
GCTTTGACGGCGCGACCTGTGCGGTGTTAAACGCCATCGGCAAACAGTCTGTGGATATCAACCAAGGCGTAGACCGCGCCAAGCCTGAAGACCAAGGCGCAGGCGACCAGGGTTTAATGTTTGGCTACGCGACCAACGAAACCCCGAACCTGATGCCTGCGCCCGTGTATTACGCGCATTTGTTGTGCAAGCGCCAGTCTGAATTGCGCCGCAACGGCACGCTGCCTTGGCTGCGCCCCGATGCCAAATCTCAGGTCACCATCAACTGGGAAGGCGCAACGCCCAAAATTGACGCCGTGGTACTTTCTACGCAGCACAGCCCCAATATCAGTCTCGAAAGCCTGCGCAAAGAAGTGCTGGAGCACATCATCAAGCCTGTGCTGCCCGAGCAATGGCTGCACGCAGGCACGCAGTTCCACATTAACCCTACCGGTAACTTTGTGATTGGTGGCCCAGTGGGTGACTGCGGCTTAACCGGCCGTAAAATCATCGTTGACACCTACGGCGGCATGGCCCGTCATGGCGGCGGCGCATTTTCTGGCAAAGACCCTTCAAAGGTAGACCGCTCAGCGGCTTACATGGGTCGTTATGTGGCGAAAAACATCGTCGCTGCAGGACTGGCCGACCGCTGCGAAATCCAGGTGTCTTACGCCATTGGCGTGGCCGAACCCACCTCCATTTCCGTCAACACCTTTGGCACAGGCAAGCTCAAAGACACGAAGCTTGCGCAGGTTATCCGCCAAGTGTTCGATTTGCGCCCCTACGCCATTCAAAAACAACTGAACCTGCTCAACCCCATGTACCAGCTCACCGCCAGCTACGGTCACTTTGGCCGCGAACCCTTTGAGCATACTTATGAGTACAGCGAAAACGGCGTGAAAAAAAGCAAAACCTTCACCGCCTTTACCTGGGAACGTACGGATAAAGTCGAGGAGCTGCGTAAAGCCGCTGGCGTTTAGCCGTTGGGCGTTGGGCGTGAAGGGAGTGGGTATGCGAAAATATCAAGAATTGGATGCTTGGCAGCACGCAATGGAATTAAGCGTGGCTATTTATCACCTAACCGCTAATTTTCCTGACAATGAACGCTATGGTCTTGTTAGCCAAATGAGGAGAGCCGCTGTTAGCGTGCCCTCCAATATCGCTGAAGGGCATGGCAGAGACTCAGAATTAGAGTTTAAGAGATTCTTGTTAATAGCACGAGGATCTCTAGCTGAACTGGAGACTCAATGGTTGCTTGCTCAACGAATAGGTTTAGCGGGCTTTGATGAACAGTTAAACGAATTAATGCAGAGAGTGTTTTCACTGCTTAATGGATTAATTAATTATCTAAAACGAAAGATTACATAACAGGTTGGGTAATTCACGGTGCACGCTGTACGCCAAACGCCCAACCCCAAACGAATTAACGGAGTTACCATGCAAGATTACAAAGTCGCTGATATCAATCTGGCCGATTGGGGCCGTAAAGAAATTCAAATTGCCGAAGGCGAGATGCCCGCCTTGATGGCGCTGCGTCGTAAATACAAAGCGGCTCAGCCATTAAAAGGCGCGAAAATTATGGGCTGTATTCACATGACCATTCAAACTGCCGTGCTCATTGAAACGCTGGTGGATTTGGGCGCGCAGGTGCGCTGGTCAAGCTGCAATATTTTCTCCACCCAAGACCACGCCGCTGCTGCCATTGCCGCTGCGGGCATTCCTGTTTTTGCTTGGAAAGGTGAAACCGAAGAAGAATTTTGGTGGTGCATCGAGCAAACTATTTTTGCGCAAAAAGACAGCAAAGAATTATGGGCCGCCAATATGATTTTGGATGACGGCGGCGACCTCACCCAGATCGTGCACGAAAAATACCCGCAAATGCTTAATAACATTCACGGCATTTCCGAAGAAACCACCACGGGCGTACACCGCTTATTAGAAATGATGGAAAAAGGCCAATTAAAAGTGCCTGCTATCAACGTCAATGACGCGGTAACTAAATCGAAAAACGACAACAAATACGGCTGCCGTCATTCATTAAATGACGCCATTAAACGCGGTACCGACCATTTACTAAGCGGTAAAAAAGCCTTGGTTATTGGCTATGGCGATGTGGGTAAAGGCTCAGCACAATCACTGCGTCAAGAAGGCATGATTGTCCGCGTTTCTGAAATTGACCCTATCTGCGCCATGCAAGCCTGCATGGATGGCTATGAAGTGGTGTCGCCCTATATTAATGGCGAAAACAAAGGCACTTTAGAGAGCCTTGATAAAGCACTTTTAGGTAAAACCGATTTGGTGGTGACCACCACGGGTAATATTAATGTGTGCGATCAATACATGCTGCAAGCGTTAAAATCTTCTGCGGTAGTGTGCAACATCGGCCACTTCGATAATGAAATCGACACCGCCTTTATGCGTAAAAATTGGCAGTGGGAAGAAGTCAAACCGCAAGTTCACAAAGTGTATCGCGACAAGGCCAAAGACGATCATTTGCTTTTATTATCCGAAGGCCGCTTGGTGAATTTGGGCAACGCCACCGGCCACCCATCACGCATTATGGACGGCTCTTTTGCCAACCAAGTGCTGGCACAAATGTATTTGTACGAGCGTAAATTCGCCGATTTAAAAGACGAGAAAAAAGCCGAAAACATTTATGTAAAAGTGCTGCCGAAAAAACTCGACGAAGAAGTGGCCAAAGACATGGTTGAAGGTTTTGGTGGTGTTTTAACTAAACTCACCGACGCACAAGCCAAATACATCAATGTGAAAGTGGAAGGGCCGTATAAGCCTGAGAGCTACAAGTATTAATCATCGTTTGGAGTTGGGCGTTCGGCGTTTTTCGTGCAGTGCGCCCAGTTCAATATAAATCAAAAGGAGTAGCGCTAAGCTTAGGGCTTTAGGAATTGATGCAGCACGCCTAACGCCCAACGCCCAACGCCCAGCGAAATATGACTAATTTAAGTTTTGAATTTTTCCCAACGCAAACCGACGCGGGTACTGAAAAGCTCCTTGCGGTGCGTGATGAACTGGCCAAATACAACCCAGAGTTTTTTTCTGTGACTTACGGTGCGGGCGGCTCGACCCGTGAGCGCACCTTCACCATTGTGAATGAAATCCATAAACGCGGCATAGAGGCAGCGCCGCACTTGGCTTGCGTGGGCCATAGCAAAGCCGATATTCGTGAAATTTTAGGGCAGTATAAAGCCCAAGGTATTAAACGCATTGTCGCCCTGCGCGGCGATTTGCCATCAGGCGCAGGCTTAGGCAACAGCGAGCTGCGCCATGCCAGTGATTTAGTGGAATTTATTCGCCAAGAAACAGGCGATTACTTTACCTTAGAAGTCGCGGCTTACCCTGAAATGCACCCACAAGCAGGCAGCTTTGAAAAAGATTTGCA